>CANJXD010000361.1 GCA_947478535.1 Acetobacteraceae bacterium | reverse complement strand
GGCCATAGACGGCGGCGGTGTCGCGGCCGCCGGTGTCCACGCAGAGCCGGGCGATGCGCATGGCACCGCCGCCATGCCGGGGCCAGTCGCGCGCCAGCACCCTGGCGAGTTCGTCCCAAGGCTCGCGGTCCCGCGGGCTGCCCGGGATCACCACGTGATCGACGAGCCAGGAGGAGAAGCCCTCCGCCCAGCCCCAGACGTCGCATTCGAGGCGGTCGTCCTGGACGTCGACGCCGGCGGTCAGCACGAGCGCCCCGGGCGGCACCACGCCCATCGCGAAATCCTCGCGGCGCTCCACGAGCCGCTCCCAGTCCGGCGCCTCGCCCTGCTCCTGCCAGGTCTCGCCCAGGACCGTATTCTTGAAGGTCTTGATGTCCTCGGGCTTGCCCTGGGCCGCCTCCCAATCCCGGGCGATCTGCGCCCAGGACAGCCAGCCGACTGGCGAGTACAGCGCCGAGATGTGAAAGCCGATGGTGTGCGGGTCCTGGCCTTCTGCCGTCGCGCGCCACTCACCGCCGCTCAGCATGGCGGTCTTGTCGTGCTCCTGCATGGGATGATCGCAGGCGGTGCAATGATACCGCGCCGTCTCCGGCGCACCCTTCTCCCAGAGCAGCCGCTCGAACCGCAGCCACTGCATCTCGCCGCACGCCGTGCACGGCACGAAGAACCGCCGCTGGTCGCTCGCAAGATACTCCCGCTCGATCCTGCTGCGGCCGGCGATCGTGGGCGTGCTGACCAGGAAGGCCTTGCGGCGCCAGCCAAAGGTCCGCGCCCGGGCCTCGGCCAGCGCAATGGGATCACCCTCGCCAGCGACGTCGCCGGGATAGGCGTCCACCTCGTCCAGGAACAGAAACCGCGCCGTCATCGAGCGCAGGCCAACGGCGCTGTTCGCTCCCGTCAGCACCAGGATGCCGCCGGGGAATTCCTTCGACAGCATGGTGTTGCCGCTGTCGCGCGCACGGGCGGGAGCAACGCGTTCCCGCAGCGCCGGTGTCTCCTCCAGCAGCGGGTCGATGCGTTGGCGCGAGAAGCGCTTGGCCAGTTCCACGGTCGGCTGCACCGCCAGCGCCGGCGCCGGCACGTGGTGCATGATGTAGCCGAGCCAGTTGTTCCCGCTTTCCGTGTTGTGCGTGGGGATCCAACCCGCGCCACAGAGATAGAGGTGGTTCGGCGAATCCACCTCGATGCAGCGGACCGGCACGCTGTTGGTCGGTTCGATGCTGACGATACGGCGTCGCCGACTCTTGCCGGGCCTGCCGCGCGCGATCGGGCGCATTCGCGCCACCTTGCGGGAGAGCCGGAACATCGGCTCTTCCGAATAGGCGGTCCACGACACTCGCCAGTAGCCGAGGCAGGTCCGGTCCTGGCCGTTGATGACTTTGCGGCGCGACGCCATGAAATAGACAGCCGGCTTGTAGCCGAGGCTGCGCAGCAGCTCGAGCATGCCGTCTACCAGGCCGCGATCGGCATTGCAGAATTCGCAGCGCTTGCCGTCCGGCGAGATGGTCCCATCCGAATCCATCATGCCGCGGATCAGATCGAGCCGTTGCTCCCGGCTCGCGCGCATATACGCCGCGGGAATGTGCTTGTTGTCGAGCAGATCCAACATCCGAAGCCGCGTCGTGAAGCGCGAGCGGTGCTGAATGCTGGCTGGCGTCTGGCCATCGTCAACCAGCCGGAATGTCGGGTCGATGACGATGTTGGCGCAGCAGCCCTTGCGCCAACGGGGCAGACGAAATTGTGCGACCACGCCGCAGGCCTGGAGGTGTTCGGCGGCTTCCGCATCCTCCTCGTGGACGCTGATATGGTTCATGGCCGAGGAACCATCGCCCAACCACATCCCCAGCACGTAAGGATGGATGAGCAGGTCCTGTTCCGGCAGTTCGGCAGGAGCACAGCAATCGATGGCGTAGCGATACCGCGGGCCGCGACCGATGCGGACCCACTGGATCATCTCCCGAGTGTGCAGAACCCGCGCCGCCGGCTTCTCGGCATCGGTGAATTCCCACACCGGCCAACGATGCTCGCCATCGCAGACGACGCTAGCGCCATCGTCAAAGGTGATGGTGTAGCAGGTGCGGCCAATCATGATGGGCGACACGCCGGTGACACGACATGGCTGGCCACGCTCGTCGAATAACGTGTCGCCGACGACGAGTGAACCCATCGTCGCCCAGCCTTCGGCCGTCGGGATTGGCGTGGTGATTGCCAGCGGCGCGCCGACCTGCGCCCCTTTCATGAACACCACGCGTCGGGCGGGATGCACCGCCGACAGCGCGTCCATCACGTCCTTCAGATACGGCGTGCGGCTGGTCCGCCACGGGCCGGGCTCCGCCGAGGCGCGGCTGCCGAGCATGCGGTGGCGCTCGGCCCATTCCGAGACGGTGAGCTGCGGCGGCGGGCGGAGCATGGCGCCGACGCGGCGGCGCACATGCTCACGGCTGGGGAGATCGGTTCCCTCCGAGGCCTGCTGGATCGAAGCGATCGGCGGCCTCCGTCAGCAGGTCGTTGATGTGGCTCTGCAGGATGGTCTGCAGCAGATGCGGGTCGACGCTGATCTCGGCGGCGATCAGGCCAGACACGCGGGTCGGCCAGCGCAGCAGCGCGTCGCGCATCGTGCTGCCGATCTCATCGAGCGCGGCATTGGACTCGGTGACGTCGAGCAGGCGGCGCTTGGTCTCGTCCAGCGAGAGGCGCTGCGCCTCCACCTTCAGCGCGAGCTGCGCGACCTTCAGCCGGGCGAAGGGCGTGGCCTCCGCGCCGGCGCCATTGGCCAGGGGTGAGCGGGCGGCCTCGCGCGTGGAGGCGGTCGGTTCCGGCATGGCGGCGACCTCCCGCCGCGCGTGATAGCGATGCCGGCCTTGTCAGAGGGGACGAAGGGCGCGCTGGCGGGCGGCTTCAAAGGCGGTGATGGCAGCGGGCCAATCCAGCGCGGCGCCGTCGCCGAGCGTCTGCACCGCGGCGAGCACCACGCGGCGGCGCGACCAGTAATTGCCGTCCAGTGTGGCGAGCCAGCCGGCGAGCCCCTGCGCAGCGAGCGCCGCGGCTGCCGTCTCGACTTCCGCCTCGCTGGGCGGTGCGGCACGTCCCATCGTCACGTGGCGGCCGTCCTGCGCCAGGATGATCCAGCGGCGCTCCGCGACATTTGGCTTCTGGTCCATCGTAATCTCCGTCGCGGCGGGGCCGGATGCCCTGCGCGTGACGGACGATTCGCGCTGTGTCGGAGCGCAGCCAACTCGATTAAGCGCCGGGAATCTGGATGATCCCCGGCGCCTCGGATGATGGACGACGCTGTGGCTGCGACGCTTCACTTTGCCAAAGCGTAGATCGTGTAGGAGCCTTTGGCGCCCGTCTTGTTCGGGCCGACCATCCGCTCGCGGGACTTCACCTCGACCGCGTGGCCCTTCTTCTTCAGGCCGGCGAGAAAGCCGCGGACCGTGTTGCTGTTCCAAGCCGTGGCTTCGGCGATCTGGGCGACAGTCGCGCCCTCGGGCCTGCGCAGCATGGCCAGCACCTGCTCCTGCTTCGTCCCCTCGCGCGGCTTGCGCGGCGCGCTGGCGTCGCGCGGAGCGCGGGCGGACTTGCCGGCGAGCAGGGTGCGCAGGGCCTCGATCGCGCGGGAGATGGGATTGTCCGTGGCGTCCTGCGCAGGGCTCGCGTCCCAGGCATTAAGGACCCGCTGTGCTGCGTCGCGCAGGCTGGCGCGCGGCGTGGCGGTGCGCGCCGCCAGGGCCTGGTCGAGCATGGCGATTTCCTCCGGCAGGGGCGAGCCCTGGGCGGCTTCGGCGGCGGGCGCGGGGCTTTCCCCCGCCGCGTCGTCCGTCGCCACCGTGGGCGCCGTGTTGGCCACCGCGTCGCCCTCGTTCGGGTCGATGCCGATGGCGCGCAGCCCCTCGTCGGTGATGCGCGCCACGATCCAGGTCCCGTACTCGTCCTGGCGCCAGCCCAGCCCGACATGCTCCCGCGGGGCGTTGATCTCGGTGAGCAGGTTGTTCTTGATCAAGCTGCGGAACACCGCGTTGCGGGCGGCGGCCGGCAGGGTCTTGGGTGCGCGGGCGAGGCCCATCTCGTGCAGCGCGGCGACGCTGAGGATCACGCGCTGGGTATCGGAAAGCTTGATCATCGTGTTGGTCTCCGGTTCCGGGCGCCGACCATCGGCCCCTACTGCCGGGAGCCCCGCAGGCCAGGCCTCGCGGGGCGGTGCGGGAGTGGCCTGCGTTAGGCTGCGTATTCGCCGCGGCGGAAATGCTGGTCCGCGATGTCCTTCAGCTTCGCGGTGGCGTCCGAAAGCCAGGCGGCCTCGCCCCAGAGCACCGTCTCCGGATCCGCGCCGAAGTGGTCCGCGCTGGCCTGGGTGAGTTCCGCGAGGAGAGCGTCGAATTCGGCTTTTTTCGCCAGGAAGGCGGCCAGGCTGTTTTCCTGGTTGCGGGCGGCGCGGGCTTCGCGGTCGGTCATCGTGGTTTCCGTCTGTTGCTGCAGGGCATCCCCTGCGTGTGACGGACCATTCGCGCTGTACCGCGCACGAGCCAAGCGAGATGGAGCGTTATCGTGGTGCTATGATTCGGCTGTCTGGATCACATGATGATCGACGACGCCGCGCGCCTTGGCGATGTCGGCGAAAGTGCGGTCCTCGCCGTCCAGCACCGCGGCTTCGCCGGTCGCCTCCTGCCACCGCCGCACGATGACATCGGCATAGGCAGGATCGATCTCCAGCAGCACGGCGCGACGCCCCGTCCGCTCCGCTGCGATCATGGTGGTGCCCGAGCCACCGAAGCAGTCCAGCACCGTGTCGCGCGGCTTGCTGCTGTTGCGGATGGCGCGCTCGACCAGCGCCACCGGCTTCATCGTGGGATGCAAGTCGTTCCGCGCCGGCTTGTCGAAGTGCCAGACATTTCCCTGGTCGCGCGCGCCGCACCAGTAGTGTTGGCTGCCCGCTTTCCAGCCATAGAGCATGGCTTCGAACTGCTGGTGATAGTCGGCGCGGCCGAGGGCAAAGGTGTTCTTCGCCCAGATGATCGTGCTCGACCACTTGCCCCCGGCCTCCTGCCAGACGCGATGCAGCGTCGGCCATTCGGAGGAAGACATGCAGACGTAGCAGGCGCCCTTCGTGACCGAGAGCACGTTGGCGAAGGCTGGCCGAAGGAAGTCGGCGAAACCACCGCCGAGCGCGTCGTTGGCGATGGTCATCTTCGCCGCGGTGCCGCCTTCATAAGCAACATTATACGGAGGATCTTGGAACGCCATGTCCGCCAGGTGCCCGGCACCGAGCGCACGCTGCACGTCGACCAGCTTCGTTGCATCGCCGCATAGCAGGCGGTGCTCCCCGCAGCGCCAGAGATCGCCCGTGCGGGTGACCGGCACCACGGGCGGTGGTGGGGCGTCATCTGCATCATCGCCGAGGCCGGCATCGGCGGCCGCCAACAGCCGGTCGAGCTCCATGCCAGAGAAGCCGAGCACGTCCAGGTCGACGATGGCCTCATCGCGGATGCGGGCGATCTCGGCAGCTAGCAGCGCCTCGTCCCAGCCCGAGTTCAGCGCAATCTGGTTGTCCGCCAGGCGCAGGGCACGCGCCTGCGCCGGGGACAAATGGCCGAGCCGCAGGACCGGCACGGAAGCGAGACCCAGCTGCTTCGCCGCCATGACGCGGCCGTGGCCGGCGATGAGCACGCCCTCGGCGTCGACCAGCACCGGGTTCACGAAGCCGAACTCGGCGATGGAGGCGGCGATCTGCGCCACCTGCGACGGCGAATGCGTGCGCGCGTTCTCAGCATAGGGGACCAGCGCCACCACCGGCAGCGCGGAGACGACGAGGTCAGGCTGCATCGGCGGTTACCTCCACCCGCGCCGCGGCCACGGTGTCGTAATCGCGCCCATCATCGGCCAGCGTCACCGGCAGGTCGGGATGCAGCATCCGCCAACGGGCGACCGCCAGGTCGACATAGGCCGGCGCCAGTTCGATGGCACGCACGCGGCGGCCGGTCCGCTGACCCGCCAGGATGGTGGTGCCGGATCCACCGAACGGTTCGAACACCACCACGCCCTCGTCGGTGTAGGTCAGCATCAGGAATTCCGGCAGCACCACCGGGAACACCGCGGGGTGTTCGGTCTCGATGCCACGGCCCTTGTGGCGAGT
>CANJXD010000360.1 GCA_947478535.1 Acetobacteraceae bacterium | reverse complement strand
CCTGCAGGTTCACCACCATCACCTGGTCGAGGATCTGGGCGTGCACGGTGGGGTTCTCGATCGGGACCATGGTTTCCACCCGCCAGTCCATGTTGCGGGCCATGAGGTCCGCGCTGCTGATGAAGACGCGGGCGCGGCGGGATGGCAGGCGGTGGCCGTTGCCGAAGACGTAGACGCGGGAGTGTTCGAGGAAGCGGCCGACGATGGACTTCACGCGGATCTTCTCGGACAGGCCGGGGATGCCGGGGCGCAGGCAGCAGATGCCGCGGACGATGCAATCCACCTTCACCCCGGCCTGGGAGGCGCGATAGAGCGCATCGATCACCTGTTCATCGACCAGGGAGTTCATCTTCAGCCAGATGGTGGCGGGGCGGCCTTCGGCGGCGAAGGCGATCTCGCGCTCGATCAGGCCGAGCAGGGCCGGGCGGATGGTCAGGGGGGCGAAGGCCAGGCCTTCCATCGTCTCCGGCCGGGCATAGCCGGTCATGTAGTTGAACAGCTTGGCGGCGTCGCGCGTCAGGGCCGGGTCGGCGGTGAAGAAGGACAGGTCCGTGTAGATGCGGGCCGTGATGGGGTGGTAGTTGCCGGTGCCGAAATGCGCGTAGCTGCGCAGGCCATCGCGTTCCCGTCGCACGACGAGGCTGACCTTGGCGTGGGTCTTCAGCTCGACGAAGCCATAGACCACCTGCACGCCGGCGGCTTCCAATTCGCGGGCGAGGGCGATGTTCCGCTCCTCATCGAAGCGGGCCTTGATCTCGACGATGCCGGTGACGGATTTGCCGGATTCCGCCGCCTCGATCAGCGCCTTGGCGATGGGGCTGTCGCGCGTGGTGCGATAGAGCGTCTGCTTGATCGCCACCACATTCGGGTCCCGCGCCGCCTGGCGGAGGAACTGCACCACGACGTCGAAGGATTCGTAGGGGTGGTGGACGACGATGTCCTTGGCGGCGATGGCGGCGAAGCAGTCTCCGCCGAAATCGAGGATGCGTTCGGGAAAGCGCGGCGTGTAGGGGGTGAAGAGCAGGTCCGGGCGGTCATCGACGATGAGCTGGCGCAGATCCGCGACCCCGAGCAGCCCGGTGACGGAGAACACGCTGTCGCGGTCCGCCCCGAGTTCGCGGGCAACCAGGTCCACCATGTCGACGGCCATGCGGGCATCGACGGAAAGCCGGATGGCGCGGCCGCGACGGCGGCGCTTCAACGCGGTCTCATAGGACCGGACGAGGTCTTCCGCCTCCTCCTCGAATTCGACGTCGGTGTCGCGGATCAGGCGGAACAGCCCCTGCTCGGCGGCGATGAAGCCGGGGAACAGGCGCCGGATGGACAGGACGATCAGGTCCTCCAGCATCACGAAGCGGATGGCGCGTTCGCCGGGGATCGCGGGCAGGCGGATGAAGCGTTCGACCTGTGGCGGCAGCGGAAGCAGCGCGCGCATCGTGCCGCCATCCTCCTCCCGCACCAGTTTCAGCACCATGCAGAGCGCGAGGTTGGCGATGAAGGGGAAGGGGTGCGCCGGGTCCACCGCCAGGGGGGTGAGGACCGGGAAGACGCGGTCCATGAACCAGCCTTCCAGCCAGGCGCGGTCCGCGGCCGCCAGCGTCTCGGGTTCGCAGACGACGACACCGGCGGTGGCGAGCAGGCCGCGCAGTTCATGCCAGGCGGATTGCTGCGCGCCGATCAGCCCCTGCGCCGTGCGGTGGATGGCGGTGAGCTGTTGGGCCGGGGTCAACCCATCCGGCGAGGGGGTGGAGACCCCGGCGCGTTCCTGGCCGATCAGCCCGGCGACGCGGACGGAATAGAATTCGTCGAGGTTGGAGGCTGAAATGGCGACGAAACGCAGCCTCTCCAGCAGCGGATGGCGCGGATTGGCCGCTTCCTCCAGCACGCGGGTGTTGAAGGCGAGCCATGACAGTTCGCGATTGATGAAGCGCGCGGGGCTGTCCGCCTCGATGGCGAGGGCGGCTTTCGAGGTGTGATGCGTGTCCATCCGCGCAGTCTAGACCAGCCGCGGGGGTTCGGGCGAGGCGTCGGACACAGGCGTCATTGCATCGTCATCTTCGGTGTCCGCCCCCCCTCCGGCGAGCAGGGAGCCGAGCACGGCGCGGGCGAAGGGGCGGGTGATGGGGGCGTGCTCGGCCAGCGCGGCGTCATCCAGTGCCGCGATGGCGCCGGCGACGGCCGCGGCCTCCCGCTTCAGGCGGGCGAGAAGAAAAGCCTGCACGCCGGGGTCCACCCGCAATTGCCGGTCCGCCAAGTGCTTGGCCATCAGCGCCGCGAGCAGGGCATCCGACGGCGCGCCGATGCCGGCGGATTGAGTGGCGCGCAGCCGGCTGGCGAGGTCCGGCAGGCGCGTCGCCCAGCGGGCCGGCGGCAGTCGGGCGGCGAGCAATAGCGGCACCCCGGCTTCGGCGCTGCGGTTGATCAGGTGAAACAGCGCGGTTTCATCCGCGGCCTCTGCATCATCCAGCGCGGTGCCCGGGGCGGGGTCCAGCGCCGCCGCTTCATCCAGCGCCGCCCCGCGCAGCACCCGCCACCCCTGCCCCGCCGCCACCACTCGCAACAGATGCGACTTCCCGACCCCTTCCGGCCCGAACAGGGCGAGCCGGCGGGCCGGCCAATCGCCGGGCTGCGCGAGCCAGGCCATCGCCTCGGCATTCGAGGCATCCGCCACCCAATCCGCGGCAGCGGAGGAATCGTCCCGGGAGAGCGGGAGGGGGAGCTGTCCGGGGCGAGGGGAGACGGGGGGCATTGGGGGGATGCATAGCGCAGGCGCGGGGGGAATGGTGCCCCCCAGCCCTACGCCGCCTTCTCCCCCGCGAGCCGCGCGATGACTCGGTCCAGCTTTTCCCGCGCGCCCACATCATGCGTGGCAAAGCGCAGGCGGAGGCGGGGTTCGCTGTCGTTGCGGCTGACCACCTCGGCGCCAAGGGAAAGGCCGGGCATGGCGGAGTCCAGGTGCAGGGTCACCCGCGTGCCGGCGGGCAGGCGCGGCGCGCCGCCGGACAGCGAGCAGCCCAGGCGGGACAGATCCGCCAGCATGACCCGGAATTCCTCGCGTCCGCCCCCACCCCCGACCACGTCCAGCCGCGCGGCCATGTCCACGGCGAAGCGTGGCTCGATGCGGCGATTGGCTTCCGGCGCGGATTCACGCACCACCTTCACCAGGGTGCCACGCAGCGCCGTCACGGCCTCGGTTGCCGCCAGGGCGCCCTCGCGCAGCTGGCTGGCGCGATCGCCGGCGCCACCGATCTCGATCGCGACATGGCCGATGCGGTCGGTGACAGAGGCGGTGGCGGAGGAGGCTTCCGTGATGGCGCGGGCAATCTCCTGCGTCGCTGCGGATTGTTCCTCCATCGCCGCAGCGATGGCCCCGGCGGCGTGGTTCACCTCGCTCACCGCATCGGCCATGTCGTTCACCACACTGACAGCGGCATCGGTGGCGCGGGCCACTTCCTGCACCTGGCGGGCGATCTCCTCGGTCGCCTTGGCGGTCTGGGCGGCCAGCGTCTTCACCTCATTGGCCACCACGGCGAAGCCCTTGCCGGCCTCCCCCGCCCGCGCCGCCTCGATGGTCGCGTTCAGGGCGAGAAGGTTGGTCTGGCCGGCAATGTCGGCGATCAGCCGGGCGACGCCGCCGATGCGCTCCACCTCCCGCGACAGGACAGCGATGGAATCGCGCCCCTCGGTGCCGCGGCGGGCGGCGCGCTGGGTCGATGCGGCGGTCACGGTGATGCGGCCGACGATCTCGCGGATCGAGGCGCCGAGCTGTTCCGTGGCGGTGGCCACGGCCTGCACATTCTCCTGCGCCTTGCCGGCGGCATCGCTGACGGATTGCCCATCCCGCGCCACCATGTCGGCGGAGCCGGACATGGCCTGCGCATCCCGCGTCATCCGGTGCATCTGCCGGGCGACGATATCGACGGCCTCGCGGGTTTCCGATTCCACCCGTTCGGCCATGGCGTGCACGGCGGCGGCGCGCTCGACGTCCGCCTTTTCACGCAGAGCGACCTGTTCCGTCTGAGCGGTGGCGGCGGCGGCAAGGTCCCGCTGGAAGACGATGAGAGCGCGGGCCAACTCACCCACCTCATCCCCGCGTTCGCCATGCGGGATGGCGCCGTGCAGGTCGCCCCCCGCGAGGCGGCGCGTCGCGGCCGTGACGGCAGCAAGCGGCCCGGTGACACGGCGGCGGATGATGAAGGCGACGCCGAGCAGCACGAGGAGTGACGCGGCGAGCAGGCCGTAATTGGCGATGACATCCTTCTGCGCGCGGGCCTGCGCCTCGGCGACCAGGGTGCCGGCCTCGGCGATCTGGGCATCCAGCAACTGGCCGATGGCATCCGTCAGCGGGTCGATGGTGGGATAGAGCTGATCCTTGACCAGCGCCTCCAGCGCCGCGCGGTCCTGCCGCCCGACAATGGCGATCAGTTCCGCATGCAGGCGCAGCGCCGCATCCATGCGGGTGCGGGCTTCGGCCAGGTGGGGCGCGCCAGCGGGGGCGATCGGCGCGGTGATGATGGCGCGCCAGGCGCGGTCCACCGTCGCGCGGGCCTCGGTGAGGGAGGTTGCGGCCTCCTGCCAGGTGAAGCCGCCATTGCGCGCCTTGTGGGAGGCATCGACGACGAACACCGCATAGGCATCCGACAGCGCCTTCAGGTGCTGCATCGGGCCGAGGGCCGAGCCTTGGATGCGCTCGATCGCGCCGCTACCGGCGGAAAGGGAAAAATGCGTGAAGGCGGCGGTGCCGAGATTGAGCAGGCCCACCAGCATGACGAGGCCGAGCAGCAACGAGCCGAGGCGGAGGCGCATCACGGTTTCCCTGATCTGACAAGGGCGCCCTAGGCCTGGGGGACGCGGTGTCCTCCGGCAAGCTGGCACCCTGCAGATGAACCGTGGAGGAGCATCGTTAACCACGTTTGAACGGAGCGCGGGGAGCGCGGCAGACGGCCAAGGCCCCCAAGCCGCATGTGTCAGAGACCGGTGCGGGGCGGGTCCAGGTAGAGCGGGCTTTCGAGGTAGCGGCGCAACCAATGCCGGGCGATGACGCCGATCGCGGCGGCCATCGGCACCGCCAGCAGCACGCCAAGGAAGCCGAAGGCGACGCCGCCGGCGAACAGCGCGAAAATCACCCACACCGCGTGCAACTCCACCCGGTCCCCCAGCAGGCGGGGATAGATGACGTAGCCCTCGACGAACTGGCCGATCAGGAAGACCGCGACGACGACGCCGACGCCGTTCCAGGTGCCGAACTGCGCCATCGCCAGCAGCACCGCCGCGGCGAAGCCCGTCATGCTGCCGACATAGGGGATGAAGGACAGCACACCCGCCATCAGTCCCACCGTCAGCCCGAGTTCGAGTCCCACCGCCGTCAGCGAGGCGGCGTAATAGGCCGCGAGCAGCGCGCAGCACAGCAACTGGCCACGCAGCCAGGCGGAGAGCACGCGGTCGGTATCCCGGGCGAGTTGGCGCAGCACGGCGGCGTTGCGGCGCGGCAGCCAGCTTTCGAGGCGCGCCATCATCCGCGGCCAGTCTCGCAGCAGGTAAAAGCCGCAGATCGGCGTGACCACCAGCAGGGTGAAGACATTGAACAGCGCGAAGCCGCCACCGATCAGCCGGCCGACCGCCGTGCCAAGGAAGGTAACGATCTGCCCGGCCTGGCGGACGACGAGGTCTCGCAACTGGCCATCCAGCAGGTCCGGCCCGATCGCTTCCTGCGCGGATTCCAGCGCCTGGCGCACCAGCGTGCCGATGCCCGCGACATAGGCCGGCAGGCGCTGCAGCAGCACGCCGATCTGGGCGATCAGCAGCGGATACAGCAGCAGCACCCCGAGCAGCGCGAAGGCCGTCAGCCCCAGGATCAGCAGGAACGCCGCCAGGGTGCGCGGAACACCGAGACGGGAGAGATGACCGCAGAGCGGGTCGAGGAAATAGGCGATGCAGGCGGCCAGCACGAAGGGCGTCAGGATGGCGGAGAACAGCCACAGGCTGGCCAGCAGCACCGCCGCCGCGCCGATCAGCAGGCCGAGCCGTTCCGCCCTTGTCGCCATCCGCGCGCCGGGGGAGGCCGGCCAGTGGGCTGGGCGCGGCGGGGTTGGCGCCTGCGGCGCAGATGGTTGTGGCACAGCGGGCTGCGGCGGGGGTGGGGGTGGCGGG
>CANJXD010000359.1 GCA_947478535.1 Acetobacteraceae bacterium | reverse complement strand
AGGGCAGGAACAGCAGGGGCGGCGCCGTCTTCAGCGCGCCGGCCATCTGCATCACCGCCGCCAGCACGCCCGCCATCGCCGCGAGGAGGGAAGGCGGCGGGCTGGTCATTCCGCCGGTTCCAGGCGGAGGCGCGACGCGGCGGGGGGCTCGGCTGCGGCATCGCGCAGCAGGATGCCGGCGGCCACCAGCGCCAGCGCCGCCATCGGCGCCACCGCCAGCAGCAGCAGCAGCAGCAGCGGCCGGTTGGGCAGGGAGGCGCGGAGTTCCACCATGGGGGCCGAGACCAGCCGCGCCGCCACCGCTTCATCCGCCGCGACCACGATGCCGGCGCGCTGGTGCATCGCCA
The DNA here is from genome assembly GCA_947478535.1 of Acetobacteraceae bacterium. The sequence continues at coordinate 5,821 of CANJXD010000359.1, read as the reverse complement.
GCAGGTCATAGAGCGACTGGCGGATATAGAGATCTCGCTCCGTCGCCAGCCGGGCTTCGAGCGCAGTGACGCGGCGACGGGCGAGATCGGCGAGGTCCGCGCGCACCCGCGCTTCGGCGAAGCCGTGCAGGCGGCGCAGCGCGTCGAGCGCGAAATCCCGGTCCCGGTGCGGCAGGGCCAGCGTCCAGGTCACGGCGCCAAGCGTCTGCGTCACCGCCAGGTTGCGTTCCAGCCAGTCCCGCGCGTCATCGCCATCGGCCTCGATCCGCAGGTCGAGCGCGCGGCGCAGCGGGCCGAGCGGGGCCTCGCCCCGGCGTTCGGTGATCAGCGCCAGTACGGGGGTTTCCGCCGCCAGCATCGCCGCGGCTTCGGCCGAGCGGAGGGCGCCGAGATAGATGGCGAAGTTCCCCGCCGGGCGCGGATCGAGCAGCCCACCGATGGAGGAGGTAGGGGAGAGCAGGGAGGAGGTGGCGATGCCGGTGGTCTCGGCGGGCGCGACCATGGCTTCGGCGAGGAACTGGCGCGGCCAGAGCAGGATGGTGGCGCTGCCGGCCGACAGGATCAGCAGCGCCAGCAGCGCCACCCGCCCCTTCAGCCCCCAGATCCGGCGCAGCAGCAGGTGCAGCGGCATCTTGCCCATCCCTCCCGCCGAGATTGTTACGGAATTAACTAATAATCAACCCAGGATTGCTGGGCAGGGTCACTACCGTCGTAATGCGGGAGAGCGGGCGGCGCCCCGTGACCACCAGGACGGGCGCTGGCGCCACCATCCCATAGGCGGGGCTTTCCCAGCCCTGGTCGAGCCGGAGCGTCAGCGGCGCATCGGCCGAGACGCTGATCCGCGCCGCCGCGCTGTCCACCCCATCGGGCAGCAGCCGCCATTCCCCGGGCGGCAGGCGCCAATGCAGGGCGACGTCGCGGAAGCGGCCGGCGATGCGGTCCTCGATGGTCCAGCGCCGGCCCGCCACCGCGATGCGGCGCTGCTGGCGGTTGCGGTGGCGATCGCGGACTTCCGCGCCATCAGGCAGGGCGCGCAGGCGCGGCCAGGCCGCGAGGAGAAAGCGCCCGGCGCGGGGCATCGGTTCGGCGCCGTCGAAGACCACCGCGTTATGGGCGGCGGCGCCGGCGATCGCCGCCCACCACCAGGGCTCGGGCGGGTTGTAGGCGCCGGTGCCGCCATCCCGCAGCACTGCCAAAGGTCCATCGCGCAGCGTCAGGTGCAGCAGATCCGCCTGGGAGGGGCGGAAGCGCAGCCGGCCGCCTTCGGGATGGCCGCCCCGGAGCAGCGCCGTGGCCCCGCCTTCCCGCCAGCCGATGCACCCTGCGGACCGCCAGCGGGCGGGTGTTTCAGGCAATGGGCCGTCCAGGAACAGGCGCGCCGCCCGGTCCAGGCTGCCGCGGGCATCGCCGGGGCCGTGCAGGCCGAGATCGGCGAAGGCGGAGCCATCCTCCACCCCGAGTCGCGGGCTGCTGCCATCCTCGGCCGTCACCCGGGACAGCCAGCACGTCACCGCCGCCGCGCGGTCCGTGACCACCGCGGGGAAGGCGGGGGCGCCCAGGGTGCGGCGGAGGAATTCGGCGGTGGCGAGCACGTCCAGCGCCAGCCGCGCATAACCCGCAGAATTCTGCGCGAAGCCACCATCGGCGGCGATCAGCCGCGACACTGCCGCGCCCAGGCTCCTGGCCTGCCGTGCCGTTCCCGCCGCATCGCCCAGCAGCAGGGCCACCGCATAGGCGCCGGCGGGCTCCGAGATGCTGTGGTTGTTGTCCTGCGCCGCGGCGTAGTCCGGCGTCGCGGCGATGCGCCGGGCGCAGGCGCGCAGCAGGGCGCGGGCGCTTGGCGGCGGCTGTGTCGCCGCGCCCAGCAGCGCGAGCGCCAGGGACAGTGCCAGCGCCCGCAGCGCGGCTTCCTGCCCGCAGGCCCAGGCAGGACCGAGGAAGGGCGGATTGCGGGCGACCCAGCCGGCGATCCAGGCCTCCGCCCGGTCGAGATGCCCGCCCGCCGGGTCGATCCGCGCGGCCTGGGCGAGCAGCAGGGGGACGGCGAAGCGCCCGGCTTCCCAGACCGGGCGGATATCGCCCGCCGCGAAAAGATCGAGCCGCATGGCCGGGCGGCTGGCATCGAAGCCGCCATGGCCGGGGATGGCGGTGGGTAGGGCCGTCGCTGCCGCCAGCACCCGCGCCGCCTGGGCGGTGGGCAGGATGGGTGCATCCGGCGCGGCCGTGGTCATCCCAGCCTTGGTCATCCCAACTGGGGGCAGGAACCGGCCCTGCTCCGCGGCCTCCCATTCCAGCGAGGCACGGGCCAGCGCCCGGCCCGGCAGGCCGAGCGCGAGGCGCGCACGATGCCGCAGGAACAGCGCCAATGGGCGCGGGCCAAGCCGCCACGCCGCATCGGCACGCCACCACCAGGCCGCCGCGACCAGCGGTGGTGCGACAGCATTTGCAGCATCCGGGGCGGGAGAGACTTGGTCGGACATGAGCGCTGTGGTTATGCTACACAGGGGCGTACATCATGCCATCATCTTTCGCTCATCAGTTGAGACAGCCGCGCCGCTTCCTCGCCCTGCTGGTGGCGGGGGTGGTCCTTGCAGCCTGCTTCGCCTGGCGTCTGCCCCCCGCGCAGGCGCAGCAGGGCATGCCGGCTGGCAGCGGGCCGCCGGTCGCGTCCTCCCCGGGTTCGACGGTGGGGGCGCCGATGGGCTCGATGCTCGCGCCGCCCTCGCTGCCCTCCGTCCTGCCCGGCGGCATGGCGCTGCCAAGCCTGCCGCCCGCCGCGCAGCAGGAGATCCTCCAGCGCATCCTCGATGCCGGCAGTGGCCGCCTGCCGGCGATGGCGCCTGGGTTGCCCCCAGGATTGCCCCCAGGATTGCCCACGGGACCCTTGCCCGCCCCGGCCACGCCCGGCGCGCCCGGCCAACCGCAGTACTTCGCCAACCCCGGCCAGCCGGAGGACCCGTTTTCCCATACCGAGGCGTTCTTCGCCGAACGGCTCGGCCTTGCGCTGCGGCAATTCGGCTATGACAGCTTCCGCGCCGGCCCTGCCGCCGCCCCCGTCCTCGGCATCCTGCCGGATGACTATGTGGTCGGGCGGGATGATGAACTTGTCCTCGCGCTGCGCGGGCGCACGCGGGCCACGCTGAACCTGCGGGTGTTGCGGGACGGCACGCTGGTCACCCCGGACCTGCCGCCGATCCCGGCCGCCGGCCGCACGCTGCGCGAACTCCGCGCCGATGTCGAAGCCCGCATCGCGCGGGACATGCCGGGGACGGAGGCCTATCTCGGCATCGGCTCGGTCCGCCAGATCGCGGTCTTCGTCGGCGGGGAAGTCCAGCGGCCCGGGATGCAGGCGATGACGGCGCTGTCCTCCGTGCTCGATGCGCTGCAGATCGCCGGCGGCGTCCGCAAGACCGGCAGCCTGCGGGCCATCCGCGTCGAAGGGCCGCGCGGCAGCCGGGTGGTGGACCTCTATACCGTCATCGCCGGCGAACGCGGCGAGGTGGACCTGACGGTGCGGGAGGGCGAGCGGATCATCGTCCCGCCACTCGGCGGTGTCATCGCCCTGGCCGGGGAAGTGACGCGGCCCGGCATCTATGAACTGCCCGCCGGCAGCGCGGGGGTGACGCTCGCCACCGCACTGCGGCTTGCCGGGGATACCCTGCGCCCGGCCGGCAACCGCTTCCTCAGCCAGGGCACCGATGCCGGTGGCCGGCGGAGCTTCGCGGAAATCAGCCCGCGCGACGTCGTGCGGCGAGGCGACAGCATCCTCATCCAGCCCGGCGCCGATGTCATCGCCAACCAGCTTCGCCTGGCCGGCCACGTCACCGCGCCCGTCACCCGCGCGCTCGGGCGCGGGGGGGCGACGCTGGGCGGGCTGCTGTCGGACCCGCGGCTCGTACGGCCGGACCCCTATCCGCGCCTCGCCGTCATCCTGCGGCTCGATGCCGAAACCCGGGTCCGGCGCTTCATTCCCTTCGACCTGGCCCGCGCGCTGGGCCGCACCGGCAACCTGCCGCTGGCGGAGGGGGATGAGGTGATCATCCTCGGCAACGCCGATATCGCCTTCCTCGCCAGCCCGCCGGTGCAGCGCGCACTCCGTGGCGAGGCCCCGGTGGATGACGCCTGCCCGGCGCTGACGCAGCTTGCCATCGCGGCCCGCAGCGCGCCCGCCCGCTTCGCCCATGCCCGCGGCGCCGGCTTTCCCGATATCGGCGCGCCAGGCTGCCCGCCGGTGTTCCGGGACTACGCCCCTTTGCTGTCCTTCCTGCTCGACACCGCCGTGCTGCTGACCGGCGAAGTGCGCCAGCCCGGGCTGTTCCCGGTGCAGGACGACACGGGGCTCGATGCGCTGCTCGCCGCGGCCGGCGGCGTGACGGATGGCGCGGACCTTTCCGCCATCGAATTGGCGCGGGAGCCCGCGGAACAGGCCGGCGCCATCCCGCTGACGCGCACCCTGCTCGACCTGCGGTCACGCAATTTCCGCGCCGTGCGGCTTTCCCCCCGCGATGTCATCCGCGTGCCGCGCGGCTTCACGGACCGCGAGACCGGCCCCGTGACGCTGGCTGGGGAGGCCGTGCGGCCCGGCGTCTATGACATCAGGCGCGGTGAACGCCTTTCCGAACTGCTCGCCCGTGCCGGTGGGCTGACCGCGCAGGCCTATGCCTATGGCGCCGTCTTTACCCGCGACAGCGTCCGCGCCCGCCAGCAGGAAGGCTTCGCCCGCACGGCGCGGGACCTGGAGACCTCGCTCATCCAGGTGGCCGCCGGGCAGGCGGTGGCCGGCGGGCGCGGGGCCGGCACCGTCGATGTCGGCAACGCCATCTCCGCCGGGCGCGAACTCGCCAACGCCTTGCGCCAGGCGCAGGCTGCAGGGCGCATGGTGGTGGAAGCGAACCCCGTGCTGCTTGCGGCCCGGCCGGAATTCGATGTGCTGCTGGAACCCGGCGACCTGATCGTCATCCCGAAGCGGCCGAACGAGGTGACCGTCGTCGGCGCCGTGCTGAACCCGGGCAGCCTGCAATTCCAGTCAGGCTGGCGGGCCAATGACTACATGCGCGCGGCCGGCGGGGCGCAGCGCTTCGCCGATACCTCCCGCGCCTTCATCGTGCTGCCGAACGGCCAATCCGCCCCCGCCGGCCTGTCCGGTTGGCAGGCTGGCGGCCCCCCCGTGCCGCCCGGCAGCCTTGTGGTGATCCCCCAGGACCCCTCCCCCTTCGAGACCTGGGGCTTCGTCCGCGACCTGACCCAGGTGCTGAGCCAGGTCACCATCTCCTCCGCCGCCCTCGCGGTCATTGCCCGTGAGGCGCGCCGCTGAAGACCCATGACGGGGTCCGGGGGGCGTCACGCCCCCCGGTAGGGGTTCGGGGGCAGCGCCCCCGATGTCGCACCCTCCTGCCTTGCGCGCTGGCCACCCTCATCGCCATTGCGCCCGCCCTGGCTGCGGATGAGGTGCCAGGCACCGGATCCGATTTCGGAGGCGTGGGCTTGCTCGAGGTGCGGAACGCCCGCTTCCGGCCCGATGGGGTGTTGGAGGCGGGGTCCACGGTCCGGCATCAGCGGCGCTTCCACTTCCTGAATTTCCAGGCCTTGCCATGGCTGGAGGCGACCTTCCGGCTGACCGAGCGCCTGGATGGCACGACGGGCGCGGGGATGACGAATGACCGGGCCTTCGATGTGAAGGTCCGGCTGGTGGAGGAATCGGATTGGCTGCCGGCCTTGGCGATCGGGCTGAGCTGCACCCGTTTTCTCTGGACACCCATTTGTCCGAGGAGAGACCGGAACGATGATGTCCAGTATGAAAAAGATCGATCATTCTGACGCT
>CANJXD010000358.1 GCA_947478535.1 Acetobacteraceae bacterium | reverse complement strand
TGGTGGAAGCCGCAAGGTCGGCATCAAGCCCCGGTGGTGGCGCGTTGCCCGACTGTTCTAGCCCTCGGTGCCAAAGGCGGGCAAGCCATGCGCCAAGCGGGCTTGCCCCCGCGGGGTCCGGTTGGCATGTTCCGGCACCTCCCAGCCCCGGGCGCAATGGCGGTGGTCCGGCACGGGCGGACGGCAAGGAAATTGAGGCATGGCCAAGATCAAGGTGAAGACGCCCGTCGTCGAGATGGACGGGGACGAGATGACGCGCATCATCTGGGGGTTCATCAAGGATCGCCTGATCCTGCCCTACCTCGATATCGACCTGAAGTACTACGACCTCGGCGTCGAGTACCGCGACCAGACCGATGACCAGGTGACGGTGGACGCGGCGAACGCGACCAAGCAGTACGGCGTCGGCGTGAAGTGCGCGACCATCACGCCGGACGAGGCGCGGGTGAAGGAATTCAACCTGAAGAAGATGTGGCGGAGCCCGAACGGCACCATCCGCAACATCCTGGACGGCACGATCTTCCGTGAGCCGATCATCTGCCAGAACGTGCCGCGCCTGGTGCCGCATTGGTCGAAGCCGATCGTCGTCGGCCGCCATGCCTATGGCGATATCTACCGCGCGGTGGAAATGAAGATCCCCGGCGCCGGCAAGGTGACGATGACCTACACGCCCGAGGGCGGCGCGCCGGTCGAGATCGGGGAATTCCCGTTCAAGGCGCCGGGCGTGTTCATGGGCCAGCACAACCTGAACGCCTCGATCGAGGGCTTCGCCCGGGCGTCCTTCAACTACGGCCTGGCGCGCGGCTATTCCGTGTACTTCAGCCACAAGAACACGATCCTCAAGGCCTATGACGGCAACTTCAAGGACATCTTCAAGGCGATCTTCGACGCGGAATTCGCGGATCGCTTCAAGGCGCTGGGCATCGTCTATGAAGACCGCCTGATCGACGACATGGTGGCCTCCGCCCTCAAGTGGGAAGGCGGCTATATCTGGGCCTGCAAGAACTACGATGGCGACGTGCAGTCCGACATCGTGGCCCAGGGTTTTGGTAGCCTCGGCCTGATGACCTCCGTGCTGCTCTCGCCCGACGGTAGCACCGTCGAGTCCGAGGCCGCGCACGGCACGGTGACGCGCCACTATCGCGAACACCAGAAGGGGCGTGAGACCTCCACGAACCCGATCGCCTCCATCTTCGCCTGGACCCGCGGCCTGGCCTACCGGGGCAAGTTCGACGGCACGCAGGATGTGGTGGACTTCGCCAATGCGCTCGAAGCCGTGTGCATCGAGACGGTGGAATCCGGCGACATGACGAAGGACCTCGCCGTGCTGATCGGCAAGGACCAGCCCTGGCTCAACACCCAGGCCTTCCTCGCCAAGCTCGACGAGAACCTGAAGAAGAAGATGGCCTGATCCCCTCACCAGGGGTTGAGCCTTCCGGCGGCCGCCACGGGAAACCGTGGCGGCCGTTGGTTTTTGACGTATAGCCTCGCGGCATGTGGATCTTCACCGGCCTCGATGTCGCGGCATTCCTCGTCTTTGCCTCCTGCTGGGCGGGCTATTCCATCGTGGTCGCGCGGGTGCCGCGCTTTCGCAATGCCAGCGTGCTGGCGGCGATGGATGAACACCGGCGCCGCTGGATGCGCGCCATGCTGCACCGGGAAAACCGCATCGCCGACATGGCGGCGATCGGCAATCTGATGAACAGCACCAGCTTCCTGGCCACCACCAGCATCTTCATCCTGGGCGGTCTTGTCGCCCTGCTCGGCGCGCCCGATCTCGGCCGCCGCGTCATCGCCACTCTGCCCTATGCCACCGTGCCGGATGAGGCGGTGTGGGAGGCGAAGATCGCGCTGCTCGTCATCATCTTCGTCAACGCCTTTTTCGAGCTGACCTGGGCGCTGCGGCAGTTCAACTACAGCTCCATCCTGATCGGCGGCATCCCGCCGGGCCCGCCGCATGAGGGCACGCTGCGTCAGGCGGATGTGGCGGCTCGCGTGCTGAACCGCGCGGCGCGCCATTTCACCGGCGGGCTGCGGAGCTACTATTTCGGCCTCGCGGCGCTCGCCTGGGTCGCGCATCCCGTGGCGCTGATGGTCGCCAGCCTGTTTGTGCTGCGGGAGTTGATCCGCCGCGAATTCCGCTCCGACGTCAGGGACGCGGTGCGGCCGGGGACCTGAACAGACCCCGCATCCGATCAGCGGCGGCGCAGGTCTTCCAGGCGCAGGTCGGTCATGAACATGTGGCCGACGCAGTGGGTGATCATCTCCGGGATGCCGGCGGCCATGGCGACGGATTGCGGGGTGACGCCGCAGCCCCAGAACATCGGCACATCCTCGGGGCCGATCTCGCAGGCCGTCGTCCAATCGGCGCGGGAGGGATCGACGCCGATCGCCGCGGGATCGCCGATATGGATCGGCCCGCCATGCGCGCCGGGATAGCGCGCCGTCACCGCCTCCACCTGCTCCGCCCAGCGGCGGGGAATCGGCTTCAGGCTGACCACCATCGGCCCGCGGAACGGCCCGGCGGGCACGCACTCCAGGCTGGAGGTGAAGGTCGGGATGCGGCTGCCGCGGCGGAAGCTGCGGGCGGGAATGCCCTCCGCCTCCATCGCCGCGTCGAAGGACAGGCTGCACCCCATGACGAAGCCGACATGGTCCGGGCGCCAATGCGCCTTCAGATCCGTCAGCTCCTCCACGAAGCGGCCATCGCGATAGAGGCAGTAGCGGGCGAGGTCGGTACGGAGATCGCTGCCCGGCGCCACCTGCCGCGCCTCGGGGTTGCCGGTATCGGTCACGTCAAGCACCGGGCAGGGCTTCGGGTTGCGATGGCAGAAGCGCAGGAAATCCAGCGCATAGGCCTCCGGCAGGATGGCCAGGTTGGCCTGGATATAGCCCCGCGCCATGTCATGCGTGGTGCCGCGCCAGCGCCCTTCCCGGATCGCCCGGCGCACCTCGGCGGCGCTGCAATCCGAAAGATCCTGGCGCTGCATGTCATCGAGCGGCATGGGGGCTGGCTCCGTCCTGTGGCCCCGAGCTTGGCGCCGCAACCCCTGCCTCCGCAAGCTTGACCGCACTATCAGCCGGTGGTCGCCTGTGCCGAAGACTATGGAAGAAGGGTTCCCCGAGATGCTGCGGCGCCGACACCTGCTGGCCAGCCTGCCCATGCTGCTGCCCCTCCCCGCTCTCGCCCAGGGTACCTCCACCCCCGCCCAGGGCGAGGCCTGGCCGACGCGGGCCGTCCGCATCATCGTCACCTTCCCACCGGGCGGCACGACGGACATCCTGGCCCGGCTGATGGCGGAACGGCTGGGGCGCGCCTTCGGCGCCACCTTCGTCGTGGAAAACCGCGCCGGGGCCGGCGGCAATATCGGCACGGACCTCGTCGCCAAGGCACCGGCGGATGGCCATACGCTGCTGCTGACGACCTCCGGCCCCCATGGCAGCGGGCCCGCCCTGTTCCCGAACCAGCCCTTCGACCCCATGGGCGACTTCACCCATATCGCCCTGCTGGCCAACCCGCCCAACGTGCTGGTGGTGCGGCCGGAATCGCCCCTGCGGAGCCTGGCAGACCTGCTGGCGGCGGCGCGCGCCAATGCGGCCAGGCCGCTCACCTACGGGTCCCCGGGCAATGGCACGCTGAACCATCTGAACGGGGAGATGCTGCGGCTTGCCGCCGGCATCCCGCTGGTGCACGTGCCCTATCGCGGCGCGGCACCGGCGCTGACGGCGCTGCTGACCGGGGAGATCGACCTGCTGTTCGACACCATCTCCTCCTCCGCGCCGCAGGTCCGCGATGGGCGGATGCGGCAGCTCGCGATGAGCTCCGCCACCCGCATCCCGGCCTTCCCTGCTGTGCCGACCTATGTCGAGCAGGGGCTGCCGGATGTGGTGGTACAGAGCTGGTTCGGCATATCCGCCCCCCGCGCCCTGCCCCCGGCCCTGGTGGCGCGGCTGCATGAGGCGGTGATGCGCATCGTCCATGAGCCGGAGATGACGGCGCGCCTGGTCGAACTCGGCTCCGAGCCCAACCGCCTGACGCCGGCCCAGTTCACCAGCTTCGTCGGCGGCGAGATCGATCGCTGGAAGCGCGTCGTCACCGCCGCCGGGATCAAGATGGACTGACGGCCCGGGCGCTCAGCGCAGTTCCGCGCCCTCAGCTCCGCCCCGCCTCGATCCGCCGCAGCGCCTGCCAGAAATCCTGGAACACCGCCGCCCGCACGGCGCGCTCCGGCGATTGGCGCGGCACGCGGTCGGGGTGAAATCGCCGGGCGAATTCGCGCTTGGCCTGCTGGAAGCGATCATCCGCCGCCACCTTCACCCGCTGCCAGGGCCAGGCGGAAGCGGGGCGCGCGGCTTGCGCCACCCGCGCCAGCGCCGCATCGCGTTCGGCCCGGGCGATGCGGAGCTCAACGCGCAGCTTGTCCACCTCCGCCACCAGGCTGGAGGCCCGCGCGCCTTCCGCCCGGGCCGTGGCCCTGGCGCGGGACACGCGCAGCCCGCGCAGCTTCTCCAGCATGACCCGGCCGCGCGGCTGCGGCACAACCCGACCCCGTGATCGCGGCATGCGGAACAGGGACACCACGCCGCGCAGCAGCCGCCACACGGCATAGAAGAACAGAACCAGCAACACGGCGATGAGCGCGCCGGCCAGGGTGATGAGCATCGCGGCCTCCGCCTTCCCGCGAAGCCCGCGCGAAGTCCTCGCGACCCTGGCCGCCGCTTTTCGCCGAAAGGTTAACCAACCCGCAACAAGGCGACCCTGTCGAGCGGCAGGGCGCGGCCGGTAACCCGCCTGCCGCCGAGGCGGCTCTCGATGGTGGTCGCCATGGTCAGGGCGTTCAGCACCGCCTCCTCCGTCGCCTCGATCGCCGCGACGAACAAGGGCGAGGTCCGGTCATTCGGCCATTCCGCGTAGCTGGTCACGCCCGCCCGCCGTTCGGCCGTGCGGATCACCCCGGGATGCGTCGCGAAGGCGATGGCATAGTCCCCCGAGCCGTCGCTGAAGGCCGCGCCGGTGCGAGCGATGCCGGCCATGGCGCGGCGCGCGAGACGCTGCAGGTTGCGGTCCGACAGCGGCGCGTCGGTGGCCAGCACGACCATCACGGAGCCATCCGCATCGGCCTGCTGGGCCACATGCTCGGCGAGGAAATACTTCCCCAGCAGCTTGCCCACCGGCAGCCCATCCATCACCAGCGCGCCGCCGTAATTCGCCTGCACCAGCGCCCCCACCGTCCACCCGCCGAGCCCTTCCGGCAGGCGGCGGGACGCGGTGCCGATGCCGCCCTTCCAGCCGAAGGCCATGGTGCCCGTCCCGGCGCCGACGCTGCCTTCCTCGACCGGGCCGCCCTGCGCCGCCGCCAGCGCCGCCTGCATGTGCGTGGCCGTCACGCCACGGGCGCGGATGTCGTTCAGGCGGCCGTCATTCGTCTCCCCCACCACGGCGTTGACGCTGCGGACCTGTTCGTTGCCGGGTTGCGCGAGCGTCCAATCCACCAACGCCTCCACGGCGCGACCCACGGCGAGGGTGTTGGTCAGCAGGATCGGCGTTTCCAACTCGCCGAGTTCCTGCACCTGGGTCACGCCAGCCATCTTGCCGAAGCCGTTCATCGCGAAGAGGCCGGCGGGGACGCGATCGGCATAGGGGTTGCCGGGATGGGGACGGATGGCGGTGACGCCGGTGCGGGTGCCCTCGCCCTCGATCACCGTGACCTGGCCGACCAGCACGCCGGCGACATCGGTGATGGCGTTCAGCGGGCCGGGGGGGAGGATGCCGGGGGCGAAGCCGAGGGTGCGGGCGCGGGGCATGTGGGGGGGCTCCGGGTGGGGAAAGACGCGGGGAGGACGCTGTCCTCCCCGAACCCCTCCTGCCTGGGGCGTGACGCCCCTGGACCATCATCGTGGAAGTCCTGGCGGGGTCCGCCCGTTAGACCATCACCCGGCCAGCGCCACCCTGATCGCCGCCAGCGCCTCCGCCGACTTCGTCGCATCCGGTCCGCCGGCCTGCGCCATCTCCGGCCGTCCGCCACCGCCCTTGCCGCCCACGGCCGCCGCCGCGGCGCGCACCAGCGCCACGGCATCCGCCTTGCCCTTCGCGGCCTCGGCAATCGCCGCAACGATGCTCGCCTTGCCTTCCGCCGTACTCACAAGCGCCACCACATCGGCGGTGCCGCCCTTGA
>CANJXD010000357.1 GCA_947478535.1 Acetobacteraceae bacterium | reverse complement strand
GGTTTCCGCGAAAGCCAGATCGCCCGTGCCGGCGGTGAAGCCGCGCGCTTCATCTCCGTGCTCAGCGCCTATCAGGTCGCGCAGGATGTCACGGTCCGGCGCATGTATCTGGAAACGATGGAGGAAATCTTCCGGCGCAATCCGAAGATCCTGGTCGATGACCGGCTGCAGGGCGTCATCCCGCTGCTGAACCTGTCGGAAGGCAGCCGTGGCGGCGCGGTGGGTGCCGTGCAGCAACTCACTCGTCCGCAGGCGCCAGCCCCCGCCGCGCCGCAGGGGAACCCCGCCCGGATGCCGGGCAACATTCAGGGGACCGTGCGATGAACCGCGCCCTTATTCTCGCGGCGATCGCGGCGGTCCTGCTGGTTGCGGCCTCCGCCTCGCTGTTCACGGTGCATCAGACCCAGCAGGTGCTGATTACCCGCCTCGGCGAGCCGATCCGTGTCATCCGCGAGCCCGGCCTGCACGCCAAGGTGCCGGTGCTGGATGCCGTCATCAGCTTCGACCGTCGCCTCCTCGACTACGACGCGGCGGGCGAGGAAGTCATCCTGGGCGACCAGCGCCGCCTGACGGTGGACAGCTTCACCCGCTACCGCATCATCGACCCTCTGCTGTTCTTCCAGACGGCAGGGGCGGCGGAGGTTGGCATCCGGGCGCGGCTGAATTCCATTGTCACCTCCGCGCTGCGGCGCGTGCTGGGCAATGAGCCGCTGCTGAGCGTGCTGTCCACGGATCGCACGCGGATCATGGCCGAGATCCGCCGCCAGGTGAACGATGAGGCGAAGCGCTTCGGCATCGAGGTGACGGATGTCCGCATCCGCCGCGCCGACCTGCCGGAGGAGAATACCCAGGCCATCCTCAACCGGATGCAGTCCGAACGCGAACGCGTGGCCCGCGAAGCCCGGGCCGAAGGCGCGGAAGTGGCGGTGCGGGTCCGTGCCGGCGCTGAGCGGGAACGCACCGTGCTGCTCGCGGAAGCCCAGGCCCAGGCCGATGTGCTCCGCGGCCAGGGTGAGCAGGAAGCGATCCGCATCTTCGCGGATGCCTTCCAGCGGGACCCCCAGTTCTTCCAGTTCTGGCGGACCATGCAGGCCTATCGCGAAGCCTTCTCGGAGGGTGAAACCCGGTTGCTGCTATCGCCTGACAGCGAATTCTTCCGCTTCTTCCGGGAGAGCATGCCGTCGGTCGGAACTCCGCTGACCCAGTCTTCGCGCTAGGACAGGGATATGGGGCTCGGCCAGGTCCTGGCCGGAATCGCCGTGGTGCTCGCGCTCGAAGGGCTGCTCTATGCGGTCTTTCCGGGCGCGATGCGCCGCGCGATTGCCTCGATCGCCGCCGTGCCGGAGGACCGCCTTCGGCTCGGCGGACTTGTCGCGGCGGTGATCGGCACCGCCATTGCCTGGCTGATCACCCGGGGATGAGCCACTTCCCGGGCATCACGGGGCTTTCGCTTCCCCCTGGGCATGCCAATCTTGCGGGAAGGGGCGAACCCGCCCTCCCCGACGATCGGTCCTGAGAAAGGATTGTCACCAGTGCGTTTCGCCTCCCTCGTCCTTGCCGCGGTCATCGCCGCGCCGCTTGCAGCACTTGTCCCACCGCCCGCCGCGGCGCAGGTGCCGCCACCGGGGGCGCCCACTTCCTTCGCGCCGCTCGCGCAACGCCTGCTGCCGGCGGTGGTCAATATCCAGACGACCCAGGCCGCCGCGGCAGGGCCCCGCGCGGGGCGGGATGCGCCGGATGTGCCGCAGGCGCCGCCTGGCAGCCCTTTCGAGGAATTCTTCCGGGACTTCCTCGAACGCAACCGGCCGCCGGGGCAGGGCCAGCCCAACCGCCCGCAGCAGCCGCAGCGCCGGGCGCAGTCGCTCGGCTCGGGCTTCATCATCGATGCCTCCGGAATCGTGGTGACGAACAACCACGTCATCGACGGGGCGGAGGAGATCAACGTCGTCCTGCAGGACAACACGACGCTGCGCGCGGAACTGGTGGGCACGGACCCACGCACCGATGTCGCCGTGCTGCGCGTGCGCCCCGAACGCCCGCTGCCCTTCGTCACCTTCGGGGATAGCGACACGGCGCTGGTCGGCGATTGGGTGCTGGCCATCGGCAACCCCTTCGGCCTTGGCGGGTCCGTCACCGCGGGCATCGTCTCCGCGCGTGGGCGCGATATCCGCCAGGGGCTGTATGACGACTTCATCCAGACCGACGCCGCCATCAATCGTGGCAACTCCGGTGGCCCGCTGTTCAACCTGGCGGGTGAGGTGATCGGCATCAACACCGCCATCTACTCGCCTTCCGGCGGGTCGATCGGCATCGGCTTCTCCATCCCGTCCAACCTGGCGCGCAACATCGCGAACCAGCTGCGCGATGTCGGCCGCGTGCGGCGCGGCTGGCTTGGCGTGAACATCCAGCAGGTGACGGATGAGATCGCGGAAAGCCTCGGCCTGCGCAACGGCACGCGCGGCGCCCTGGTCGCCCGCGCGCAGGATGGTGGCCCGGCGGCGCTGGGCGGCATCCAGGCCGGTGACGTGATCCTGCGCTTCAACGGGCAGGAGGTGCGGGAGATGCGGAACCTGCCGCGCATCGTCGCCGATACCGCCGTGGGCAGCAGCGCCCCCGTCGTGGTCTGGCGCGATGGCAAGGAAGTGACGGTGTCCGTGACCGTGGCTGAACTGCCGTCGGAAGCCGCGCAGGCCTCCGCCACCCCGGCACCCGCCGCGCGGCCGACCACCGTCGAACTCACGGGGCTCGGCTTGCGCATCGGCCCCATCACGCCGGAAGCGCGGGAACGCTTCAGCCTGCGGGCCGAAAGCCGTGGCGTGGTGATCACGGAAGTGACGCCGGGCAGCACGGCAGCGGAACGGGAATTGCGGGCCGGCGATGTGATCGTTGAGATCCAGCAGGAACGCGTCGGCACGCCGCAGGAAGTGCAGGAACGGCTGGAGCGTCTGCGCCGGCAGAACCGCGCCACCGCGCTGTTCCTGATCGAAGGGCCGCAGGGCCAGCGTTGGGTGCCGCTACGCCTCAGCGCGCCGCAGCGCGGCGCCCCGGGCTGACCTTGCCCGCCAGGGTGACACACGGCCCGGGGGTCTCCCCCGGGCCGTATTCGTTTCTACAGCCCGTCGCGGAACTCGCCGCGGCGGTAGCCCTGCATGTAGAGCAAGGCGAGCAGGTCCGCATGATCCACCCGCGCGCGCGCCGCGGCCGCGACCACGGGCTTGGCGTGATAGGCCACGCCGAGCCCCGCCGCGCCGATCATGTCGAGGTCATTCGCCCCGTCGCCGACCGCAAGTGTCGCCGCCATCGGCAGCCCGTTTTCCGTGGCGAGCCGCGTCAGCGTGGCGAGCTTGGCGTTGCGGTCGAAGACCGGCTCCGCGACCTTGCCCGTCAGCTTGCCATCCTCGATGATGAGGACGTTGGACACGTGGTGATGGAAGCCCAGCTTTTCCGCGACTCGCCCGGTGAAGAAGGTGAAGCCGCCGGAGGCGAGGCAGCAGGTCGCGCCATGGGCGCGCATCGTCGCCACCAGCGTGGCGGCCCCCGGCATCATCTCCGTCTGCGCCCAGGTGCCTTCCAGCGCCGAGATATCGAGCCCGGCCAGCATGCCCACGCGCTGCACCAGCGCCTGGCGGAAATCCAGATCGCCATTCATCGACCGGCGGGTGATTTCCGCGATTTTCTCCTTGAGCCCGGCATAGGCGGCGATCTCGTCCAGCGTCTCGGAGGTGACGATCGTGCTGTCCATGTCGGCGACGAGCAGGCGCTTCCGGCGACCCTCCGCCGCCATCGCCACCGCATCCACCGGCGCGCCGGCCAGCGCGGTGCGCGCGGCGGCGGCGGCCTGTTCGGGCGGGGCGTCGTGGAAGGGAATGTCCACCGCCTCCCGCTCCGCCAGCCAGTCCGGCGTGCTGGGCTGGGCGCCGAGCGCTTCCAGCGCGACGCGGACACGGGAAACCAGAACGGGGTCGAGCCCGCCAGGCGCTGCGATCAGGGTGAGGATGTGTGGCATGCGCCGCGCCCTCTGCCATTGCCTTGAGCAGCACGCAACCTTCGGTTTCCCGCGGCGCCGCGATCCTCGTCGCCGGGCCTACCGCCAGCGGCAAGTCGGCACTCGCCCTGGCGCTCGCCGAGCGCATCGGCGGCACGGTCATCAACGCGGATTCCATGCAGGTCTACCGCGAGCTCCGCATCATCACGGCCCGTCCCACCCCGGCTGAGGAAGCCACGGTGCCGCACAGCCTCTATGGGGTGCGCCCGGCGGCGGAGGCCGGGACCGTCGCCTGGTGGCGCGGCGAAGCCCTTGCCGCGATGGCGCAGGCGCGGGCTGAGGGGCGGGTGCCTATCCTCTGCGGGGGCACGGGGATGTATTTCCTCTCGCTCACCCAGGGGCTCGCGGCGATTCCCACCGTGCCGGAGGAAGCCCGCGCCGAGGCGCGGCGTCGGCTGGCGGAGGAAGGCCCGGCCGCGCTGCATGCGGCCCTCGCGGTGGTGGACCCTGAAAGCGCCGCGATGCTCCGCCCCTCCGACAGCCAGCGCATCTCCCGCGCCTATGAGGTATATCTCGGCACGGGCAGGGGCCTGCGTTCCTGGCAGTTGGCCGCGGAGGCCGCGCCCGCGCCTTGGCACTTCGCCGCCATCCTGATCGACCCACCGCGGGACCAGCTGCGCGCCGCCATCGCCCGGCGCTGGGCGGCGATGATGGACCACGGCGCGCTGGAGGAGGTGAGGGCGCTCGGCGCCCTGGGCCTGGACCCGGCGCTGCCGGCGATGCGGGCGCATGGGGTGCCGGAACTGCTGGCGCACCTCGCCGGCGGCATGACGCGGGAGGCCGCGTCGTACCGCGCCATCCTCAATACGGGGCAATACACGAAGCGCCAGGCGACCTGGTTCCGGCACCACGCTTTGGCACCTCCCGAGCGAACGCATAGCATCCATGCGCGATGCGATGGTCTATCGCAACTTTCGGAAAGCGATCAGGCAAAGATTGTATCTATTGTTGATGGAGTGCGTTGACGCCCTGCGGCGAGGGGGGTAGATCACCGCTCCTTGCCGGCGCCCCTGTGCCGGCTCGCTGATTGCAGGAAAGCCGAGCACCCCATGTCCGCCACCGCCCAGAACGCCGACACCACGCCCCTGACGATGTCGGGTGCGGAAGTCGTCCTCCGCGCGCTGAAGGACCAGGGCGTCGAGGTCATCTTCGGCTATCCCGGTGGCGCCGTGCTGCCGATCTATGACGCGATCTTCCAGCAGAACGCCATTCGCCACATCCTGGTCCGCCACGAACAGGCGGCGGTGCACGCGGCGGAAGGCTATGCACGGTCCACCGGCAGGGTGGGCTGCGTGCTCGTCACCTCCGGCCCCGGCGCCACCAATGCGGTGACCGGCCTGCTCGACGCGCTGATGGACAGCATCCCGCTGGTCTGCCTGACCGGCCAGGTGCCGACGCATCTGATCGGCAATGACGCCTTCCAGGAAGCCGACACCACCGGCATCACCCGCCCCGCCACCAAGCACAACTACCTGGTGAAGCGGTCCGAGGACGTGGCCCGCGTGGTGCACGAAGCCTTCCATGTCGCCCGCAGCGGCCGTCCCGGCCCGGTGGTGATCGACCTGCCGAAGGACATCCTGATCAATAAGGCGCCCTACGTCGAAGCGCCGCCGGCCAGCCAGCCGCACCGGTCCTACCGCCCGCAGTCGGAGCCCGATATGGGCCAGATCCGCAAGGCGGTGGCGCTGCTGAAGGCGTCGAAGAAGCCGGTGGTCTATGCCGGCGGCGGCGTCATCAATGCCGGGCCGGAAGCGTCCCGCCTGCTCGGCGAATTCGTGCACATGACGGGCTTTCCCTGCACGAACACGCTGATGGGCCTGGGCGCCTTCCCATCCCTCGACAAGCAGTTCATCGGCATGCTCGGCATGCACGGGACGTACGAGGCGAACCTGACGATGCATGGCTGCGATGTCATGTTCAACATCGGCGCCCGCTTCGATGACCGCGTGACCGGCAAGCTGTCCCACTTCTCGCCGGGATCGAAGAAGATCCACGCCGATATCGATCCCTCCTCGATCAACAAGAACGTCAAGGTTGACGTGCCGATCGTGGGCGATGCGGGCCGCGTTCTGGCGGCGATGATCGAGGCCTGGAAGGAAGAGCCCACGGTCCAGGACCGGGAGGCCCTGGCCGGCTGGTGGCGCCAGATCGAGGCTTGGCGCGCG
>CANJXD010000356.1 GCA_947478535.1 Acetobacteraceae bacterium | reverse complement strand
GATCGGCCGCGCCGGAAAGCCTTGCGCGGCGGCGGAGCCCGCAAGGCCGACCGCCATGGCAAGACCGAGCAGGCTGGATTTCAAGCCGGTCATCGACCGCTTCTCCCCGAATGTTCCGGGCAGGATCGCAGCATTGCCGGAGACCGCAAGACCGCTACGCCACGGCGATGCAGTCGATCGAGACGAGAAAATCCGGATGCGCGAGCCGCGCCGATTCCGTGGTCTGCCGGGCGGGATAATTGCCAGGCTCGAAATACGTCTTGAAGATCGCGTCGAACTCGGCGTAGCGGCCCATATCCGTCAGCGTGACATTCATCTTCACGGCGCGATCCAGCGAGGACCCGGCCTCGGCCAGGATGGCCTGGATGTTCTTCATCACCTGGTGCAGCTGCGCCGCGAAATCCCCCTTGGCGATCTGCCGGTCCCCCCAGAAGGGCGTCGCCCCCGTCACATAGACCATCCCCCCCGCCTTCACGGCATGGGAGACGCCGGAGCGCATCCAGGTGACGTTGGGGGATGTGATGACCTGCCTGTCCATCGATTGTCTCCTGCTGGGAAGGCGAAGTGTGCGGGGCGCGGGCGGGCACGGGAAGCCGGCCCGCGCATCTCTGTTGCGCCCGGCGCGAATTTCGGCAGAATCCCCTGCAATCGATTTCAAACCGGAGGATACCCCATGATCCGCGTCGAACGCCGCGCCCTGCTGGGCGCCGCAGCCCTCACCCTCGCCGCCCCCTCCGCGCTGCGGGCGCAGACCGTGACCCTGAAGGTCATGGTGTTCCCCGGCCTCGCCAACCTGCCTTTGTTCGTCGCCCAGGCGCAGGGCTTCTTCGCGCAGCGCGGCCTTGCCATCGAGATTCTGAACACGCCGAATTCGGATGTGCTGCGGGATGGGCTCGCGGCGGGCAACCACCAGCTTGTGGTGGCCGGCGTCGACAATGCGCTCGCCATGCAGTCGGACGGGCATGACATCGGCATCCTGATCGGCGGCGACAGCGCCTTCAACAGCGTCTTCGTCAAGCCGGAGATCCAGGGCTGGGCGGATCTGCGCGGCAAGACGCTGATCGTGGACAGCCCGCGCACCGCCTATGCCGTCGCTGCCTACCGGATGATGGAAATGAACGGCCTGCCGCGCGGCAGCTACGAGGTGAAGCCCACCGGCGGCACCTTCGCCCGCTATGAGCTGATGCTGCGCGACCCGACCGCGCATGCCTCCATGCTCAACCCGCCCTTCAGCCTGCTGGCGGAAGACAACGGCCTGCGCAAGCTCGCGGACCTCACCGCCGTGCTGGGCCCCTATCTCGGCAATGCGGGCTGGGCGATGCGGGCCTGGGCGCGGCAGAACCCGGATGTCGTAACCCGCTACCTCGCGGCCTATGTGGAGGCGATCCGCTTCATGCTGGCGCCGGCGAATGCGGCGACCACCATCGCCATCATGGCTGAGCGCCTGCGCCTGCAGCCGGACATGGCGCGCCGCAACCTGGCGCTGCTGACGGCGCCGGGCAGCGGTTCGGCCGTCGATGGGCGGGTCGATATCGAAGGCCTGCGGAACGTGCTGAAGATCCGTGCCGAGGTGCTGGGAAGCTGGGGCGGCACGCCGCCAGCCCCCGAACGCTTCCTCGACCTTGGCTACTGGGAACGCGCCGTCGCCACGCTGTAGCGCGGCAGGGCCGGCGCGCGCTGGCCTTCCCGCCAGCGCGCGAAGGCCAGCAGCACCAGCACCCCCGCGGGGATCAGCGCCAGGTCCAGCAGCAGGTGCTGGGCCGGAAGCACCCGAAACAGCCCCGCCGCGATCCAGGACAGGAACAGGCCGAGCGAGAAGACCTGCAGGCTCTGCCGCCCGATGGAGGCCAAGGCGCGCGGCACCGCCTGGTGCATCCAGCGCGCCTCCCGCGGCACGACGAGGGAGACCAGCCAGGCCAACGACAGCGCATGGGCAAGGCGCAGCGGCGCCAGCGTATCCTTCGCTGTCTGCGCCACCAGCCATTCCGGCGCCGCCGGGATAAAGCCGTGCATGCCGAGCTTCACCCAGAAGCCCGTGGCGACGACGCCGATGGCCAGCCCCACCAGCCACCACGGCCGCGGTAGCGGCGCCGCGCCCAGCAGCACGCGCCGGCCGAGCCAGGCGCCGGTGAGGAACAGCACCTGCCAGGCGAAGGGATCGAAGGCGATGAAGGTGCCTCCCAGCCCCGGCGGCATCAGCCCGAAGACCTGCGTCGCGGCGTAGAGCCCCCAGGGGGCGGCCAGCGCCTTGTCGCCGAAGCGGTCCAGCAGCCAGACGAAACCGGGCAGCGCCAGCATGCACCAGACGAAGATCGGCAGGATGCCCATGAAATCCGGCTGATAGAGCAGCGTCGCCGCCGCCGGCACGGCGAACCAAGGCGCCTGCGCCAGCCATTCCCAGCCACCGGCCATCACCACCCCATTGAGCGGCGTGAAGACATCGGCCGAGAAGACCATCACGGCGAAGGCGAAAAACACCAGGAGATGCGTGAAATACAGCCGCCGCACCCGCCCCAGCAGGTCCATCACCGCGCGCCGAAACCCATCCCGCACCCGCTTCAGCGCGAAGACGGAGCCGAGCGACAGGCCCGAGAGCAGCACGAACTGCTCCGAGCTGTCGGACACCCCCCAGGCTGCATGGATACCCCAGGCGAAAGCGGTGCCGAAGGCGTGGCTGATGAAGATCGAGACCTGCATCCAGCCTCGCAGCACATCAAGCCGCAGGTCCCGGGCGGGGCGTACCGGAGAGGGGCGGGCGGGAGCGGCCATGCTCAGGCCGCCGCCGGCAGGAAGCGGGCACGCAGCCAGCCCAGCAGCGCGAAGCCTTCCGCCCGATGCGCCAGCATCACGAAGGCCGCCATCACCAGGGTGAAGCAGGCTTCCTTGAACAGCACCCCGCCATCGCCATAGGGATCAATGCCGAGCGGGCTCACGACATGGAAGAAGATGGCGCCCGCCATCGTGGCCAGCGACCCCACCGCGCCGATGAAGCGCGTGCGCGGGATCAGCACCAGGACAGCGCAGATGATCTCCTGGGTCGCGACGAACAGGCGAAAGGGCTTCTCGCCGCCCGGCGTGCCGAGCCAATCCGACAGGATGGTGAACAGGTGCACCGAGCCTTCATTGCCGGTCAGCTTGTATTGCTCGTACCAGAGGAATTCGAAGGCGATCCAGATCGCCGCCGGCCAGGCGAGCAGGATCAGGGTGCGATCGACGCGGGGCGAGAAGACCAGGAAAGGCGGCATGGCGGTGGGCTCCGGAAGGGTCTGTCCCTCCTTCGTCCGGCGTCATGGCAGGGTTACGCGACTTCGTGTGTGAAAAGTTGGGCAGATGGCTCGACCCCGAGGCCCGGACCATCCGGCAGCGTGTAGAACCCGGCCTCACAGGCCATGTGGCGCGTGCCGGTGGGCTGGGTCAGCCGCAAATTCGGGTCGAAGATGCTGTGCTGGTATTCGTGGCAGGGCAGGCGCTGCAAGGCGGCGGAAGCCTGCAGGCTCGCTGCCATGAAAATGCCTACCCCGATCGTTGCGTGTGGCATCACATCGAGTTGATAGGCGTGGCAGAGCGCGCCAATCCGCGAAAATTCGGTGATCCCGGTGCGCCCCATCTCCGGCTGGCCGATGCCGAAGGCCCGGCGTTCGAGGCGCGGCAGCCATTCGAAGACGGTCCGCAATTCCTCTCCCAGCGCCACGGGCACGCCGATGGCGCGGGCAACGAGCGCGGTGCCCTCGATATCCTCCGGCGCACAGGGCGCCTCGGCGAAGAACAACCCATGCGGTTCGAGGCGGCGGATCAGGCGGATCGCCTCCGGCGCCGTATTCTTCCAGTGGAGGTCGGCCATGATCCGCGCCTTGGGGCCGAGGCCCTCGCGCAGCGCGGCAATCTCCGCCTCCGCCCCGTCATCGGCGACGACGGCGGCGAATTTGAAGCCATCGAAGCCACGCGCCTGCCATTCCCGCGCGAACTCCACCCGCCCCGCCAGGGTGGCGCGTGGCAGGCCGGAGACATAGGCCGGGATGCGGTGGTGTCGCCGCCCGCCGAGCAGCGTCGAGACCGGCACGCCGAGCGATTTGCCCAGCAGGTCCCACAGCGCGATATCGACGGCGGCCAGCGCATCCCCGTAGAAGCCGCCGAAAAAGCCGCGCACCCGCATCAGGTCGTACAGGTCCTCATGGATCACCGCCGGCGCCGCCGGGTCCCGGCCTTCCAGCACGGGGGCCAGCACGTCATCGACAATGGCGCGCACGGCTTCGGGGGCCACGATGCCATAGGTCTCGCCCCAGCCCGTCAGGCCCTTTTCCGTGTCGATCCGCAGCACCACGCTGCGATCCTGGGTCGGATACAGCGTGCGATTGCCGAGACGAACGATGTAGCCCGCGCGGTTCACACTTTCCCCGTCCCGCAGCGGGCCGAGATAGGGCACGTCGCGCGGGATCTCGATGATGTGGGCGCTGATCCGGGCGATGCGGTCGTTCATCGCGGCGGGGCCATCGTCATGGTGGGCGCGGCGGTGGCGATCAGCGCGCCGATCTCCTCCAGATCCCCGGCATCGAGCTTTGGCCCGGCGGCGCGCGCGCCGGTGTGGTCGAGCAGCCCGCGGCGCTTCAGCACCTCCTTCGTCGCGCGCACCCGAAAGGTCATCTGGAAGGCCAGCAGCGGCAGCGTCAGCGTGTAGATGTCCCGCGCCTTGGCCCGGTCCCCGGCCTTCCACGCCCCCCACAGCGCCGCATGAGCATCCGCGAGTTCGAGGGCCGGCATCGTGCCATTGGCGCCGCGTGCGAGTTCATCCAGCACGAAGCGCGCCCCCGCGCCGCCCATCACGCCATCCAGCGTGCCGCCAGCGGCTGCAAGGATGCGGGTGACATGCTGGCCGCAGGGCAGCGTCTCCTCCTTCACATAGCGGATGGCCGGTACCGCGGCGGCGACGGCGGCGACGGCTTCCGGCGACAGCGCCGCGCCATTCGGCGCCGGCGCGTTCTGCAGCATGATGGCGATTCCCGGCGCGGCCGCCGCGACCGCCGCATAGAAGCCCGCCTGCTTGGCGATATCCTGCCCCGCCTGTGGCGACGCCATGATCATCGCCGCCACCGCCCCCGCCGCCAGGCCTTCCCGCGCCCGCGCGGCACTTTCCAGCGGATCCGCATGGCTTGCGCCGACGATGAAGGGCAGCCGCCCGGCCAGGTGCCGGCCGAGCACCGCCACCATCCGCCCGCGCTCCTCCGCCGACAGCGTCTCCACCTCGCTGGCCATGCCGGGGAAGACGATGCCATCGACCCCGGCCTCGACGGCGAAATCGATCAGCCGGAGGAAGGCCGCCTCATCCACCGCATTGTCCGGGGTGAAGGGCGTGGGCAGCACGGGGAACACCCCGGCGAGCGTGGTCATGACGTTGGTTTCCTCATCCCCTGAATTCCGTCTCCGGCAGGCCATGCGCCCCGCCGGGGTTGATCGCGAACACGCTTCCCGAAAGCGGCGCCTCCGCCAGCGCCGCGGCGGAAAGCCGCACGCGGGCGCTGGTGACATACAGCGTAGCAAGCCCCGGCCCACCAAAGGTGCAGCTTGTCGGGCGCGGCACCGGCAGGTTCACCAAGCGGTCGAGCGTTCCATCGGGGGCATAGCGCGCGACGCGCCAGCCATCCCACAGCGCCACCCAGACACCGCCCTCGGCATCCACCGTCAGCCCATCCGGCACGCCTTCGCCCTCCGCGAAGGAGACGAAGGGGCGACGGTGGGACAGCGTGCCGCGCGCGAGATCGAAATCGAAGCGGTCGATCCGCCGCCGCCCGCTATCCGCGAGGTAGAGCACCTTGTCATCCGGGCTGAACCCCAGCCCGTTCGCGACATGCAGCCCCGCCTGCATCACCCGCGCGCCATCGCCATCGATACGGTGCAGCGCCCCGGCATCAGGCGTCGAATCCAGCGCCAGGCTGCCGACCCAGAAGCGCCCTGCGCGATCGCATTTGCCGTCATTCAACCGCAGGGCCGCCCCTTCCGCGATCGGCGCCGCCAGCACCGCGCCAAGCCCGCCCTCATCCAGCACGCGCAGCCCGCTGCGCGCCGCCGCGACAAAGCCGCCGCCCCGGCGGGGCGCCAGCGCCGCCACCAGCTCCTCCGCCGGGATCACACGGTCCGCGCCCGTTGCGGGGTCACTGACATGGATGGCGGGCGCCAGGATATCGACCCAGAGCAGCCGCCCTTCGTGCCACAGCGG
>CANJXD010000355.1 GCA_947478535.1 Acetobacteraceae bacterium | reverse complement strand
GGTCGCCGGCATGCAGGCCGCCATCGCCGCGGCCGAGCGTGGCCACGCCGTCACCCTGCTGGGCCGGGCGGCGGAGGCCGGGGGGGCGGCGGCGTTGCATGCGCGGCTGCCGGGCTGCGGCGATATCGCCCAGCTCCTCGCCTCGCTGCGGCGCAGGGTCGCGGCGGCGGGGGTGGAAACCCGCCTCGGGGCCCTGGTGGGGGCCGCCGATGTGCTGGCGCTGAAACCCGATTCGGTGGTGCTGGCGACGGGTGCGGCGATGGTCTCCCCCGGCGGCTTCACCGATACCGATGGTGCGGCATGCGATATCCGCGCCACCGCCGAGGCCCTGCTCGCGGACCCCGCGATGGGCGGGGACCTCGCCGTGCTGTTCGACATGGATGCGACGCCCGGCGCCTATGACGCCGCCAACCTCCTCGCCGCCCGCTATCGCCGCCTGCTGCTGGTGACGCCGCGGGAGGTGATCGCGCGGGACAGCCCGGTGCTGACCATGCAGGCCATCCACCGGCGCCTTGCCGCGCGCGACGTCGAGATCCTCACCATCCACGAACCCGTGCGGCTGGCCGGCGGCACGCTGGTGCTGCGCCACCTGCTGACCGGCGCGGAGCGCACCGAGACCGGCGTTTCGTTGTTCGCCCACGCCACCCCCCGCGCGCCCCGCGATGCCCTGCTGGCCCCGCTGCTGGCGGCCGGGGTGAAGCTGCGCGCGGTGGGTGATGCGCTGGCGCCCCGCCTGATGATGTCCGCCATCCGCGAAGGCCAAGCGGCGGGGGAAGCGGCGTAGACGTCAAACCCCGCCTGCCCCGCCCCCGCCCGCTATCGTCAGTCGACGCGGGCGCCGGAAAGCTCCACCGCGCGCTTCCACTTCTCCAGCTCCTGCCGATGGAAGGCGGTGGTCGTCGCGGGGTCGCTGGCCACCACGGTTGCCCCGAGGTCGAGCAACCGGTCCTTCACGCTCGGCTTGTTGAGCGAGATGCGGATTTCCGCCGCCAGCCTTTCGATGAAGGGCGCCGGGGTGCCGGCGGGGGCGAAGAAGATCACCCAGGCCGCGGCATCGAAGCCCGGCACTGCTTCCGCCACCGCCTGCACATCCGGCAGCTTCGGGGAGCGTTCGGCCGAGGTCACGCCGATGGCGCGCAACTGGCCGCCCGAGAGGAAGCCGGGCAGGGAGGGCAGGCCTTCCACCGCCACCTGCACCTCGTTCTGCATCACTGCCTGCACGGCCTGGGTGCCGCCACGGAAGGGCACATGGACCATGTCGATGTTGGTCGCCGCCCGCAGCAATTCCACCGCCAGATGTGCGGTCGATCCGGCGCCGGAGGAGCCGTAGTTCAGCTTCCCCGGATTGGCGCGGGCCTCCCGCACCAGGTCGGCGATGCTGCGGATGTTGCTCGCGGGGTTCACCACCACGACCTGCGGGAAGGACACGGTATGGGTGATCGCCGTGAAGTCCCGCACCGCGTCATAGGGCAGGGTGCGGAACAGGGAGGGGTTGATGCCCATGGTGCCGGGGGAGCCAACCAGCAGCGTCTGCCCATCCGGCCGCGCCCGCGCCACCGCTTCCGTGCCGATATTGCCGGAGGCGCCGGTGCGGTTATCCACCAGGAATTGCTGGCCGAGCCGCTCCGACAGGTCGGTCGTCACCAGCCGGGCCACGACATCGGTGGCCGACCCCGCGGTGAAAGGGTTGATGAGGCGGACGGGGCGGTCCGGCCAGGGTGTCTGCGCCCCCGCGCCCTTCAGCGCGGGCAGGGCCAAGCCGGCGGCGAGCAGATGGCGACGCAGCATGGGAATCTCCTTCATCGGTGACCTTACTGCGCGACCTCGGAGGAAAGCTGTCAAGCACATGTTCCCAAGCCGCCAGTCTCGCGGCATGGTCCCGGCCATGAAAGTCTTGAGCATGATGAGCTTCGATGTCGTGGTGGCCGGCGCCGGCGCGGCCGGTCTGGTGGCGGCGCTGGCCGCGGCGCATCAGGGCGCGCGGGTGCTGCTGCTGGATAGCGGCCTCACCTCCACCTTCTCCACCTCCGGCGGCCTGTTCTCCGCCCCCGGCACGCGCTGGCAGCGCGAGCAGGGGATCGAGGATTCGCCGGCGCTGTTCATCAGCGATGTCCGCGCGAAAAACGGCGACAGCGTGCCGGAGCTGATCCTGCGGACCGTCGCCGAACAGGCGGCGCCGACGGCGGAGTTCATCGCCGGGCCCGTCGGCATCCCGCTGCACGTTCATACGACGACGAACTGGCCCGGCCATTCCGCCAAGCGCCTGCTTGCGACGCAGGGCGAAAGCGGCGCCGAATTCCACGCCTTGTTGCGCGACGCCGCACTGCGGCAATCGCGCATCACCTGCACGATGGGCGCCGAGGTGGTGGCGCTGCTGCCGGATGTGACGGGCGTGGAATACCTGGCCGATGGCACGCGCCATCGGGTCGATGCGGGTGCCGTGGTGCTGGCGACCGGCGGCTATGGCGGGGCGCCGGACCTGCTGGCGCGCTTCGCCCCGCCAGCGCGCCACGCCGTGCATGCCGGCGGCGCGGGGGCCACCGGATTCGGCGTGCGCGCCGTGGCGGCCCTGGGCGCGGAGATGCTGTGCATGGACGCCTATCAGGGCCAGCCGCATGTCTCGCCGCATCTGGTGGGTGGCGTACGCCCGCGCTTCGGCGCCTCGCTGCCCGCGCTCGGCGCCATCATGGTGAACCGGGACGGAGTGCGCTTCTGCGCGGAGGATATGGGTCCTTCCGAGATGACGGGGGTGCTGCTTTCCCAACCCGGCGGCCGGGCTGTCGAGATATGGGACCAGCACGCCCAGCAGGCAGCCCAGGCCGGCGGGCCGTTCCGGCGCGCCGTCGAACTCGGCGTGATGCAGCGCTTCGACGATATTTCCGCGGTTGCCGCGCGGTTCGGGCTGCCGGCCGCGGCCCTGGAAGCAACACTCGCCGCCGCCGTCGCCACCGCGAAGGGGGAGGCGCCGGATGCCTTCGGGCGCCGCACCTGGAAAGCGCCGCTGGCAGCACCCTTTTTCGCCGCGGAGATCACCGGCGCGCTCGCCCATACCCAGGGCGGCGCGCGGGTGGATGAGGTGGCGCGGGTGCTGCGCCCGGATGGCACGCCGATCCCGCGCCTGTTCGCGGCCGGCGGTGTCGCCTGCGGGATCAGCGGCGTCGGCACGGCCGGCTACATCCCCGGCAACGGCTTGGCGCAGTCCTTCGTGCTCGGCTTCCTCGGCGGTCGGGCGGCGGCGATGGGCGAAGCGGGGGCGTGATCGCCTCGCCCTGCAACAAGGTCTGCGCGATCGACGCGCCCAGCGGCCAGTGCCTCGGCTGCGGCCGTACGGGGGAGGAGATCGGCTCCTGGCCCTGGATGCCGGATTACGAGAGGCAGGCGCTGTTGGCCCTGCTGCCGCCGCGCCTCGCGGCGCTGGAACGGCGCGGGGCGCGCTCGCCTACTCGGCTCTGATGTTGAAGCGCCGCACCACTTCGGCATAGCGCACCGCATCCGTCGGGATCGCAGCCTGAAGCACGTCCGGCGCCTCATCCGTCGCCTCGACGCCGAGGCCGGTGAAGCGCTCGGCAAGGTCGGGCCGCTTCGCCGCCGCCCGGCTCGCGGCGTTGATGCGGGCGATGATCGCGGGGTCCGTGCCGGCCGGCGCGACCAGCCCGTGCCAGCCCGTCGCGGCGATGGCGCCGAGGCCCACCTCGGCCAGCGTCGGCACATCCGGCAGCGCCGAGGCCCGCGCATCGGAACTGACGACGAGGCCCCGCAGGCGCCCGCCGCGGACATGGTCGGTGACGGCACCGATATTGATCATCACGCCCTGCAACTGCCCGCCGAGCAGGTCATTCAAGGCGAGCGCGCCGCCGCGATAGGGCACATGGGTCCAGACGCTGTCGGAAGCGCGAGCGAGCTGTTCCAGGATGAGATGCGCCAGGCTGCCATTGCCCGGTGTGCCGACGGCCGGGGGAAGCTGCCGGGTCAGCGCGAACCATTCCGCGAAGTTCCGCGCGGGGTGATCGGCTTTCACCACCAAAATTTGTGGAACCCGCACGGTCCGGTGGATGGCGGCGAAGCCGAGGGGATCAAAGCCCAGCCTTGGCGTCAGTGCCCCGGTGATGGACAGTGTGTCGGACCCCGCGAGCAGCGTGTAGCCATCCGCCGGCGCCCGCGCGGCGGCGGCGTAGCCGATATTGGACCCGCCCCCCGGCAGGTTTTCCACCTGCACCGCCTGGCCGAGCGCCTCGCCCAGCGCGCGGGCAGACAGCCGGGCCACGATGTCCTGGCTACCGCCAGGCGCTACGGGAACGATCAGGCGGATGGTCCGTTCCGGCCAGGCCTGGGCGCGGGCGCTGCCGGGGGCGTAGAGCGGGGCGGACAGCATGCCAGCGGCCAGGGTCAGCAGGTGGCGGCGGTGCGGATGCGGCATGATGGGTCCCTCGTCCAGCGCCAAATCACGTCGGCCGATCGCAGATACGAGCGCTGTCAGTGAAAAACAAGAACCAAATAAACACGAAATACAATCGTTTTATATGGCTCGCACCAGCCCCGGCAGCCCCGCGCCATCGCGCAGCGTCACCAGCAGTGCCTCCGCCGCCGGGGCGCCAATGACGGGCGTGGCCAACTCGCGGAACTTCTCGGCGACATCGGCATCGGAGAAGGGCGCATCCGGGTCACCCTTGCGGGTCGGCTGGAAGTGGTCGAGCACCCGCCCATCCGCCAGCGTCACGCGGAGCCGCGCGGCGCGCTGCGCCGGATAGGCATTGGCCAGCGCGGGATCGAGGCTGACGGTCACCTTTGGCATGATGGCGCGGATGCGCGGATCGGCCAGGCGCTCCGGCGTGAAGGCAGCGATCCGCACGCCGCCGAGCACCAGCAGCGCGGCCGCGCAGTATTGCAGGCTGAAGCGCGCCTGCTGTTCGGTCGCCACCTCCGGCCGGTCGCAGATATCCTTGGTCGGGCCATAGCCGCCGACATGGATGGCGGCGACGTCCTCGGCGCCGAAGCCGTGCGCGAGTTGCATCGCGCGCAGCCCGTCGAGTGCCGCGAAGATGTGGCCGCAGCAGCCATGGTTCTTGAAGGTGATCGCCGTGATGATCGGCGCCTGCTCATCGAGGCCGGAAAAGCAGCGGTCCCACTTGCCGGTATCCTCGCTGGTGGCGGCGGCGAATCCTACCGGCCCGTGCAGGACATCGAGCGCGCCGGTCACGCCGCCGGCCGCCGCCATCGCCGCCAACGCGCCGGCCTCGGCGGCATGGCCGGGATGCATCGGCTTCGACATGCCTTCGCCCCGGAAGGCCTGTTGCAGCCCGCCGCACATCGTCGCGGCCAACGCGATGGCATGCGCCATCTTCTTCGCATCGAGCCCAAGCACCAGCCCGGTCGCGACCGCGGCGCCGAAGCTGCCGACGGTGCCGGTGATGTGCCAGTAGCGGTAGTGGCTGGGCTGCACCGCGAGCCCGATGCGGCCCGCGACCTCATACCCCGCGGTCACGGCGCGCAGCAGCGTGTCCATCGAGGCGCCCTGCGCGTGCGCGGCGGCGAGGCCGGCGGCGATGGTGGGGCCGCCGGGATGCAGGCCGCTGTCGCGGTGGATGTCATCGAATTCGACGACATGGCTCGCCGTGCCGTTCAGCAGCGCGGCATGGCGCAGCCCGGTGCCGCAGCCATCGACATAGCTGATGGACGCCCCCGTGCCGCGGTCGGCCGCAAGCGCCGTGCCGAGCAGGGAGGCCGGCGCCTGCTGGCAGCCCGGCAGCATCGCCGCGAACCAGTCGATCAGGGCGCGCCGGGCGTGGTGGGCGACCTCGGGCGGCAGCGGCCGGTCGCGCCAGCTCACGGCATGCGCGGCCAGGCGCGGCAACGGGTTGTCCATGGCGGTGTCCTTCGGTCTTCGGGCTGGCGGTCTTCGGGCGGCAAGGTAGTGCAGCGGCGCGCGGGGGGGAAACTACCCCTCCTTCCGCAGCACCGCCGTGACGTCCCGCCTTTCCCCCGCGAGGTAGCGGGCGTGCCGCGCGCTGCCGGGCAGGGCGGCCCATTCGCGGGCCTGGCGGCGCATCCAGCGCGGCAGGGTGGCGATCAGCGCCTCATGCATCGGGCGATCCGCTTCCCCCGCGGCCAGGGTGGCGGCGGTGATGTCGGTGAAGCGGTGCAGCAGCAGCCCGTGCTTCGCGCCGGTCTCGGCGAGCAGCCTTCGGTAGTCCCGCGCCGCCCAGCCGGTGCCGGCC
>CANJXD010000354.1 GCA_947478535.1 Acetobacteraceae bacterium | reverse complement strand
GAAGGCGGCGGTGAGGGTGGCGGCGAGGGCGGCGGCGAGGGTGGCGGTGAAGGCGGCGGCGAGGGTGGTGGCGAGGGCGGCGGCGAGGGTGGCGGCGGTGGCGGGGGTGGTGGCTGGTTCGGCCGCCGGGCCGCGCCCTTCACCAGCCCGATCGACCCGCTGGAGCAGCATCGCCGCCTGCTGATCCCGCGACCGGGACCGCTGACCGCGAAAGGTTTCCCGGCCGCTGCCTGGTCCCCGCAGTTGCGGGCGCAGCGCATCCTTGCGGATTTCGCCGGGACGCCCTGGCGCGACAGCACGGACCCCGGCCCCTTCGCGGAAACCGAGGACACGCTGCGCGCGGAAATCGGCAAGCTGATGGATATGCGGCCGCTGCGCGCCGGACGGCAAAGCGAGATTCTCGCGCAGGCGAAATCCTTCACCAGCACCTTCACCTCTCTGCTGGGCATGCAGGATGACAGCCGGCCGCATACGCGCACGCTGATCCATACGGCCATCGCGGTGGGCATGATGGCGGTGCTGCATTGGAAGGAGAAATACGCGCGGGCGCGCCCGGCTTCGGTCTTCCCGCTGCTGGTGCCCGTCATCGCGACGCCGGCCCATCCCGCCTATCCCAGTGGCCATTCCACGCAGAGCTTCCTGGTGGCGGAACTGGTGGCCGGCGCGCTGGCCCTGGGGGCTGCCGTGCCGGGCGCCTCGGCGGCGGAACGGCAGCGTTGCCTGGCGCTGTCCGGCGAACTCCGCGCCGTGCTGGCGGCGATGGCCGAACGCATCGCCCGCAACCGGGAAGTCGCCGGCCTGCATTACGACAGCGACACGACGGCGGGGATGCGGCTGGCGGGCAAGCTGGCGCCGATCATCCTCGGGCTGGATCGCGTGAAGACCAAGGTCATCCCCGGCGTGCTGGCGGAGTGGAGGGGCATGGCGGTCGGCCCGGCGCCGGCGGCGATGCTCACCTGGGACCCGCTGGTGGAGGAGATCGCGAAGGCGGCGGCCCTGGAAGTGCGGCGCGCCGTCGAGGCGGGGGCGGACGACTGATGAAGGCGCTCTCGCTCCAGTCCCTCATGGCGCCGGCCCTGGCGCGCCATGCCAGGGTGCCGGCTTTCCGGGCGCGGCTGGCGGCTTCCCCGGCGCAAGCCGCGTGCTGGCCGCAAGTGAATCTGGACCTGCCGGCCGGCGTTTCCCCCACCGCGCCGCTCGGGCCGGTGGACCTGCTGGCGGGGCTGCCCTTCGAGGCATGGTGGCCGCGCAACCAGGCCGGGCGCCCGACCTGCGTGGCCGAAGCCGCCACGGCCTGCATCGAATTGCAGCTTGCCTTGGCCGGGCCGGCGGCCTTCCCGCGGCTTTCGCCCCGCTTCGTTGACGATTGCCTGCGGGCCCGCCGGCCGGTCGAGGGCAGTGCCACGGAAATTCCCGTCGGCAGCGCGCTCGCGAAGCTCGGGGAGGCCGCGCGCATCCTGTGGCTCTACGGCGTCTGCGCGGGCGCGAAGTGGGACGATGTGATGGCCCCCCAGGGCCAGTTGCCGGATGCGGTGGCGCTGGGCGATGCCTCTCGCCGCTGCGCCAGCACGGCCTGCTACATCGACCAGCCCCCGGGATCGCCGCGCAGCGCCATTCTGGCGCGGCGAATCCATGCGGAACTGGCGGCGCGACGTCCGGTCGCGATCGCCCTGCCGGGGTTCAGGAACCGGCAGGTGCATGGCGGGGATACCAGCTGGGACCGCGCGGAGAACTGGTTCACCGGCCATATCCCCGACCCAGGGCCAGAGGACGTCGCGGTCCCCGACAGCGGCCATGCCGTCTGCCTGGTGGGGTTCCAGCCCGATGCGACGGAGCCGAAGGGCGGCCACTTCGTCTTCCGCAACAGCTGGGGCCTGGATTTCGGGCAGGAAGGCCGGCGAGGCTGGCGCCCGCCGGGACCGCCGCGCATCCCCGCCCGTGGCTTCGGCACCATCTCCGCCAGCCATGTCGAGGCCGCGACCTGGGAGGTGCTGAGCTTCACGATGGCGGAGGCGGCGTAGAGGCCCCCCCGCTTCAGATCCCCCGCTTCAGGCCCCCCGCCGGGCGGCATAGAGCGCGAGGCGGCGCGAAGCTGCCGGGGAGGGTGGGCGCGGCGGCTCCACCGCGTCCTCCGCCGGCGGCAGGTCTGCCGCGCGCAGGCAGGCGGTGAGATGGGCGGGATCGTCGCCCGCCGGCACCAGACCGGGTTCGTCGCGCTTGCAGGCCTCCGTCGCGAAGGCGCATCGGGGGTGGAAGCGGCAGCCCGTCGATAGGGCCAGCGGGCTTGGCAATTCGCCGGTGCCCGCGGTCGCGGGACGATGGCGCAGGCTCGGGTCCGGGCGCAGCGCGGCGGCGAGCAGCGTGCGGGTGTAGGGATGGCGCGGATTGGCGAAGAGCGTCGCCGCCGGCCCGACTTCCAGGATGCGGCCGAGATACATCACCGCGATGCGGTCCGCGACATGGCGCACCACCGCGAGGTCGTGCGCGATGAAGAGGTAGGACAGGCCAAGCCGGGCCTGGAGGTCCTTCAACAGGTTCACCACCTGCGCCTGGATCGAGACATCGAGGGCGGAGACGGGTTCGTCGCAGACGATCAGACTGGGCTCCACGGCCAAGGCGCGGGCGATGCCGATCCGCTGGCGCTGGCCGCCGCTGAATTCATGCGGGCGCCGCGCAGCGTGGTGCGTATCGAGACCGACGAGAGAGAGCAACTCCGCCACACGCCGCGCGCGAAACGCCTCATCGCCGATGTCGTGCACCAGCATCGGCTCGGCCACGATCTCGCGCACCGTCATGCGCGGATTGAGCGAGGCGAAGGGATCCTGGAAGATGATCTGCATGCGCCGGCGCAGGCGGCGCAGCGTTTCTCCGTCCAGGGTGGTGATGTCCTGGCCTTCGAAGAGCAGCGCGCCGGCGCTGGGGTCGATCAGGCGCAGCACGAGGCGGGCGAGGGTGGATTTGCCGCAGCCGGATTCCCCGACGAGGCCAAGCGTCTCGCCCTTCGCCAGCGTGAAGGACACGCCATCCACCGCCCGCACGGCACCGATCACCTGGCGGCGGAAGATACCGCGCGTGACGGGGTAGTGGCGCGCGAGGTCCCGCACCTCCAGCAGTGTCATGGCGCCTCCTCCACGGGGGCATGCAGGCAGGCGACGCGATGGCCGGGCGCGATATCCCGCAGCGGCGGCGGTGCATTGCCGCATGCGGCACTGGCGAAGACGCAGCGGGGCTGGAAGCGGCAGCCCGGGGGCAGGGCGAAAGGCGGCGGGACCATGCCCTCGATGGCGAGCAACCGGCCCGGCTTCGCCTCGATGCGGGGCATGCTGCCGAGAAGGCCGAGCGTGTAGGGGTGCTGCGGATCATCGAACAGCGAGGCCGCGGGCGCCTGTTCCACGATGCGCCCGGCATACATCACCGCGACCTCGTCGGCCATGCGGGCGACGACGCCGAGGTCATGGGTGATGAGGATGATCGCCATGCCGGTCTCGGCCTGCAATTCCTGCAACAGGTCGAGGATCTGCGCCTGTACCGTGACATCGAGCGCCGTCGTCGGCTCATCCGCGATCAGCAGGTCTGGCGCGCAGGACAGCGCCATGGCGATCATCACGCGCTGGCGCATGCCGCCCGACATCTGGTGGGGGTGGTCGTCGATGCGGCGTTCCGGCGCGGGGATGCGGACGCGGCGCAAAGCCTCGATGCCGGCGGCGCGGAGCGCCTGGTCCGAGGCCGTGCGGTCATGCGTGCGGATCGCCTCCGCGATCTGGGCGCCGATGCTGCGCAGCGGATTGAGGCTGCTCATCGGTTCCTGGAAGATCATGGCGATGCGCTTGCCGCGGAGGCGGCGCATGGCCGAGATCGGCAGCGTGGCGAGATCCTCACCACCGAACAGGATACGGCCCGCCGCGATGCGACCCAGCACGGGGACGAGGCGCATGAGGGAGAGGCTGAGCATCGACTTGCCGCAGCCGCTTTCGCCGACAATCCCGAGCGTGCGGCCACGCCCGACCGCAAGGTCCACGCCATCCACCGCGGCGAGCGGAGGCAGGGCCGGATGCGGCGCGGGGAAGACGGTGCGCAGACCCTCGATCCGCAGCAGGGGGGCGCCAAGGTCACTCAACGCTGCGGCCCAGCAGGTAGAAGCCGAGCACCGTCATGGCGACGGCCCCGCCGGGGGCGAGGCTCAGCAGCGGGTTCATCGAGAGATAGTCGAAGCCGGATTGCACCATGCTGCCCCAATCCGCCGCCGGTGGCGGCAGGCCAAGCCCGAGGAAGCCGAGGCTGGCGGCGGTGAAGATGGCGGCGGATACGCTGATGGCCATCTGCGCCGCCACGATGCGCATGATGTTCGGCCAGACATGCCAGCCGAGCACGCGCAGCGGACGGCAGCCGATGGCGCGTGCCGCCTCGATGAACAGCGTCTCCCGCACACTCATCACCTGGCCGCGCACCAGGCGCGCCATTTCGGGCCACATGACGATGCCGAGGACGAGCACGATGTTCAGCAGCGTGGCGCCGACCATGACCGTGATGATCAGCGCGAGGACAAGGTTCGGCAGGGCGATGAAGAGATCCATCACCTGCACGAGAAACTGGTTCGCCCGCCCGCGCGCATACCCCGCCATCAGGCCAAAGGGCACGCCGATCAGCGCCGCGACGAGGGCCGCGGCGGGCCCCACGATGAGGGAGATGCGCGCGCCGTAAAGGACGCGGGAGAAGACATCGCGGCCGAGATCATCCGTGCCGAGCCAGTGCTGCGCCGTGGCGCCGGAGAGAACTTCCGCGCCCGAGGCATTGGGGTCGAAGGGCGCGATCCAGGGCGCGAGCAGCCCGGCGAGGGCGATGAGCCCGACGAGGGTGAAGCCGAGGCCGAGGCGGAAGCCGCGCGCCGTCACAGCCGGATCTGCGGGTTCATCGCCGCGAGGGCGAGATCGGCGACGAGGTTCGTCACCATGACGCCGACCAGGATGATGCTGCCAACCGCGAGCATGACGGGATAGTCGTAGCTGCCGATGGCGGTGACGAACAAACGGCCGAGGCCGGGGATGGAGAAGACCGTCTCCGTCACCACCGCGCCGCCGACCAATTGCCCGAGCGTCAGTCCGACATAGGTGATCACAGGCAGCACCGCGCTCGGCATGACATGGCGGAAGGAGACGGCGCTTTCGGAAAGGCCCTTCGCGGCCGCGACACGAACGAATAACTGGCGTTCTACCGCGCGATACTCGGCGCGATACACCATGCTGAAGGATCCGAAATAGAAGGCGAACAGCGTCAGGATCGGCAGGATGAGGTGCTTCAGATGCAGGCCGGCGCCGTCCTCCCACGGCACCCAGCCCGTCGTCGGCAGCCACCCCAGCCAGACGGAGAACACGGTGATGAGCGTGGCGCCGAGCATGAAGTTGGGAATGGTGACGCCGATGATGCTGAAGCCCGTCGTGATCGCGCCGATGGCGTTGCGCGCGACGACCAGGCTGTTCAGGCCCACGGAGGTGACGACCGCGAGCAGGATGGCCCAGAGTGCGAGTTCGATGGTCACGGGAAAGGCTGGCGCGATCATCGCCGCCACCGGCTGCTGCGTGCTGTAGGATCGGCCGAATTCACCGACCAGCGCGCCACCGGCCCAGCGCAGATACTGCGTGATGATGGGGTCATCGAAGCCGAAGCGGCGATTGAGCTCGGCGATCGCCTCTGGCGAGGCATCGGTGCCGAGCATCATCGCCGCGGGGCTGCCGAGCCAGCCGCTGGTTGTAGCGAACAGGAGGAAAGTCAGGATGACGATGTTCGGCAGCACCCAGGCCAGGCGTCGCAGCGCGAAGCCCATCATGGCGCGGAAATCCCCGGATGCTGCCGCAAGGTGCTACGCGGTTCGCCAAGCGTAGCGGAAGCGCGCGATCTGGTCCGGCGTCCAGACCCAGCCCTGGATGCGACGGCTGACGGCGGCGTGCTCGGCGGCGAAATACAGCGGGATATAGGGAAGGTCCGTCACCACGATGTCCTTCGCGCGGGCATAGAGGCGCTTGCGCTCCTCGACATCCGTGGTGCGGCGTGCGGCGTCCAGCGTGGCATCCAGGTCCGGGCTGCTGTAGCCCGTGGAATTCGCGAAGCCACGGCTGTGGAACAGGATGAAGAACAGCCCATCGGGATCGGCGCGCTGGGTCCAGGCCATCGGGGTGAAGTTGATCGCGCGCTGCACCGTGCGGGCGTAGTATTCGGACTG
>CANJXD010000353.1 GCA_947478535.1 Acetobacteraceae bacterium | reverse complement strand
GAAAATTCCCCCCCGTCGCTGAAGCAGCTGATCGAAGGTGCCCATTTCGGCGATGCGCCCACCATCGAGGACGATGATCCGATCGGCATTTCGGATGGTGGAAAGACGATGCGCGATGACGATGCGCGTCGCTGGCAGCGCTCGTATTGCGCGCATCGTGGCGCGCTGGGTGACGTTGTCCAGCGCGCTCGTCGCTTCATCCAGGATCAGCGTGGCCGGCTTCTGCATCAGCGCCCGGGCGAGCAGCAGGCGCTGCGCCTGGCCGCCGGACAGAACGCGTGAGGCATCGGTCAGCACGGTTTCCAACCCCATTGGCATGGCGCGGATATCCGCGCCCACGGCGGCGCGGTCGAGCGCCTGCCATACCTCATCATCGGTCGCGGTCGTCATGCCGCGAACTGCGTCGCGGATACTGCCCGGTGGCAGCCTGCCGGCTTGCAGGACCGTCGCCACCTGCCGCCGGACGACAGCCAGGTCCAGGCCGCGAATATCGTGCCCATCCAGATAGATGGCGCCGCTGCTGGCTTCATCGAGGCCTAGCAGCAGTCGCACCAGGGTTGACTTCCCGGACCCAGAGCGGCCGACAATGGCCACGTATTCCCCGGGTTCGATACGCAGCGTCAGGCCGGACAGAACCCATGGATCGTTCGGTCCATAACGGAACGTGACGCTGGAGAGTTCGATCGCGCCGTTCATGCGGCCTGGATCGACACGCCCCGCATCCATCTCGGGAAGGGTGTCCAGAAGCGGCTGCGCGAATTTGCGGGTCGGCATCAGGAACCACAGGGCGAAGATGGTCTTGGCCAATTGAGTGGAAGCGCCAACCATCAGACCGTAGGCGGAAATGAAACTCATCACCGATGCGAGCGATGGTGGAGGTTGCCCCGGTTCGACACGTTGCATCAGCGCGATCATCAGGAAGCAGCCTGCTGTGGCCAGTACGGTGAATCCGGCCGCGAAGGCATCGTAGCCGTTACTGATACGCCGCGCGGACGTCAGGCGCCGGCGCATCTCCGCGAAGCGCCCCGCCCAAACCGACTGCGCGCGTTCCTCGGCACCGGCCAGGCGCAGCTTCAGCAGACCTGAGACGATCTGGAAGACCATCGCATCCGCCAGGCCAGAAAGGGCCTCACCGGTCGCGAAAGCGCGCGCCTGCAGCCAGCCCGCGAGGTTGGCGAAGCCGAGTTGCAGGACCAGCAGCGCCACCGCGATGGCTGCCGCGGTCGGCTGTGTCACCAGCATCAAGACCGCGGAGGACAGGATCATCGCGATCGCGGTCGCCAGGACATAGGCGGAGGCACGCAACTGCACCGCGAGCGATACCGCTGACCCGGCTCGCCCTGCAGTCTCGCCCGTGGTCTGGCGGCCGAGCATGGCGAGCGGGAGCCTGATGACGCGATCCCAGATCGCGGCATGCAGCGCGGGGCCGGCGCGCGCTTCGATCCGCTGGCGTGCGACCTCGGTGCTGAGGCGAACCATCCAGGCGACGGCCGCAACCAGAACGAGTGCAGCGCCGAGTTGCGTGAGCTCCGAGGCGTGTCCACCTGGGATCAACAGTGAAAACGCCACGCCTGTCGCAATCGGCACCATCTGGCCCAGGCCGGCCCCAATCAGCATGAGCGCGATGACGGCCAGGACGTCGGATTGTGCGCCCTGCATGCCGCTCGCCATCAGGTCGCCGAGCCCCAGGGGCTTGCGTGGCAGGGGGAGGAAAACCGTCTGCGCGTCGCGTTCGACCAGGCGCGCTCGATCAGGGGTGAGCGGGACGCCTTCGGGCGCTTCGGCGGTAAAGACGTGGTAGCGGCCGCTGCGCCGTATCAGCGCAACCGTTGCCTTGTCCATCTGGGCGAAAAGCGCGCCGTTGTCCTGCTGCGACCAGCCAGCCGTGAGCTGGACCGGTCGTATCCGGAGCCCCGTGGCGCGCGCCAGTTCATCGAGCGATGGAACCGCGTCAACATCCGCCCGGCGGGCCCTGATGGGACGCCTGGGACGCACGCCGAGATGGTTCGCGATCACCCGGAACACGGGCATCAGCGGGTCGGCATCCCCGGTCTTCTGCGTCGGAACCGTATTGCCTAGGATGGCCGCGTAGCTTGCCTGCTGTTCCGCCGTGGCTTCCGCGTCGCGATCCTGACGCAGTTTCAGCCGGGTCAACTCATCCGCGGCATCCAGGGCCAAAGTGCTGGGCAGAACCGCGAGGCAGGCGGCGTTGTAGGACAGGATGCCGGCATGCAGGCCGGGATCCGAGACGGCCTCCTGCGCCGGTACGGCTTCGATGGTTCCCTGCTGGACCGTCAGCCATGCTTCATTGGGCAGAGGCACCAGCCCTTCGATGGCCTCGAGCCCGAGGAACAGCCAAGGTCCATGCTGAAGCCGCGCCCAGACCGGCTGGCCACGCGCACCGACCGTGGCGGCGGTCGCGAAATCGCTTGGCCCTTGTCCGGAAGCGATTGCGATATCCAGCCGAGGCTTGGGCATCATCGGGCGCGCGAGGCCAGTGCCGAGGACCCTGGCCCAAAGGGATAGGCCATCGGCGAGCCGCGCCGATTCCTCCGCCGTGGCGGGTGTCACCTGAAGGTCGATGGGCTGAAGGACGGCCTCGGCCATGCCAATGGCGATCAATGTCGTGCCGACGTCATCGGTGCCGAGCCCGCATAGGATCGAGCCCGTTGGCAGGGTGCCGATATAGTGGCGCGGCCCTTCCAGGGACGGCCCCCGCGGGACACGCATCGCGAAAAGCGTGACCTCCCCGGCCGTGACACGCCAGGCGCAGGCGGGGTCATCGAGCAGCAGCGGCGCATGCGCGGGCAAGGGGAAACCAAGGCTCAATGCTGGCGCGCTGGATTGTTCGTCGGACATGGATCAGCCGCTCTGCAGCATCGTGCGGAACAGGCCCTCATTGCTGGCCAGGTCTTCGGGGCGGCCCTGTTGGACGATGCGGCCACGGTCCATGACGATCACCTCATCGCAATCGCGGACGAGGGCGAGGCGATGGGCAATGATGAGCATGGTGCAGCCACGCCGGCGGAGATTGCGCATCAGGGTCGCCTCCGAACGGTTGTCGAGGGCGGCGGTCGCTTCGTCGAGAATGAGGATCGAGGGGTTGGTGACGATGGCCCGCGCCATTTCCATGCGGGCGCGCTGTCCGCCGGACCAGTTCCGACCCTCTTCCGACACGGCGCCAGCATAGCCGCCCCGCCGCGCGAGGATCTCGTCATGGATCACAGCGTCCTGGGCACATTCCACCAGCCGTTCATCCGCCAGCGTCGGGTCCCACATCGAGATGTTGTCCCGCACGGTCCCGTCGAACAGGTAGCCACGCTGGTCCATCACCGCGACGTCTCGCCTGAGTTCCTCCCGAGGTATCGTGCCGACGGGGCGGCCATCGAGGAGCACATCGCCGGACCAGGGCGCGTAGAGCCCGGCGATCAGCAAAGCGAGCGTGGATTTACCAGACCCCGACCCACCGACGATACCCAGCCGGCGCCCAGGCTGGATGACAAGCGATATGCCTTGCAGGAGCGGTGCTTCCAGGCGGCTATGACCGAACACCACGTCACGCAATTCGACATGCCCGGCCAGGCGAGCGGGCGCGGATTTCGCATCGGCGCTGATGAATTCCGGGGCCAGGGGATGATGCAGGGTGTCTTCCAGCAGTGTCAGGTTGGCGCGCGCATCCTGCATCTGCGAGGCCACGCCGATGAGTTGCGTGACGGGTGCCATGAATCCGGTCGCCAGCGCCTGAAAGGCGACCAACTGGCCGACGGACAGGGCGCCATCCATGATTTTTTGGCCACCGAGCACCAGCACGATGGCCGCGGTCGCGGCCGCGATGAAGGTCGGCAGCCCCTCCAGTAATCCTCGGCGCACGGCGAGGCGCTGGGCGATGTTCGCGACGCCGGCGCGAGACCCGGCCAACTGCGAAAGTAAAAGTTGCTCGGTGCCGGATGATCGATAGGTCTCGATCATCTGAAGCCCCTGCTTCGCCATGCCGTCCGATCTCAGGGTACGGGTCAGGAGGCGCTGGTTGTCGTCGCTGAGCGAGCGGCTGAGCCAGGCCAGCGCTGCCAGATTGACCGTGGCGGCCAGCACGACCAGGGCGGTGAGCGCCCCGTCATACAACAGCATCGCCACCGCGTAGGCGAGGGCGGTGATGATGCCCAGCAGCCCGCGGCCAACATCGCCGGACACCAGCCGGGCCACGCGGTCATTCAGCATCACCCTGCCCGTGATGTCGCCGGGATGGCGCTGGGCGAAATAGACGATGGGCAGTTGGGTCAGGCGACTGAGGAAATTCGCAGAGCCGGCGACCGACAGCTTCGTTTCCAAACGCAGAAGCAGATCGAGTTGCAGCCAGGTGATGGCGGCCATCACCAAGCTTGTGGCGGCCATCCCCCACAGCAGTGGCGATAGCCAATTGTCGAACCGGCCGACCAGTACGTCGTCGATGAATATCTGGGAAAACGCCGGCACCATCAGCGCCGGCACCATCAGTAATACGCTGACCCCGAGGAGGAAGCCGAAGCTCGCCTCATTGCCGCGAATGCGCCGGATGATGCCGCCAAGCGCCCGCGGGGGGTCCCCTTCCTTCTTGAAAGCTGGGCCGGGCTTGGCGGAGAGTACGATGCCGGTGAACTGCTGACCCAGTTCCTCCATCGTGATCCGGCGCGGACCCGAGGCAGGATCGTTGATGTAGGCGTGGCGGGCGCTGATCCCTTCGATGACCACGAAGTGGTTCATGCCCCAATGCGCGATCAGTGGCATTGCCATCTCGGCGAGGTGGGCGGGCTCCATCCGGAACGCGTCGACGTCACACCCATATTGCCGCGCCGCCGCTGCGAGATTGCTCGCCCGGCTACCGTCGCGGGAGACGCCGCAACTGGCGCGTAATTCCTCCAGCGGCACCCAGCGACCGAAATGGCCCAGCACGATGCCGAGCGCCACCGCACCGCATTCCACCGCTTCCAGCTGCAACATCGTCGGGGTGCGGATGCGGCGCCGGCCAGGCAAGCTGGAAGCCGTCATGGCGTGCCAGCTTCGGCGTTCCTGGTCAGCCAACCGCGGAAAGCGGGGAAGGCGAGGCCCATCAAGCGCACCGATCGTATCGTTATGTCGGCGTCCGCCAGGGTTCCGGATTCGATCGTGAAGTCGGGGCCCCTGCCGGTTGACCATCGCAGGCCGCTGCGGGTTGAGGCATCCGGTTCCAGCACGACTTCCACCTCAAAAGGCGTGCCGAGCGCTGTCGTGAAGTTACGCACGAGTTGGTCGTTCTGAAGGGTCCTCAGCAAACCGGCGGAGGAGGCGGGGACATGTGCAACCCGGGTGATGCGCCCGAAGGCAAAGCCATGTTCCTCCCGGCGTGTGGAGGAGGGAGAAACCTCGACGCGCAAGCCTTCGGTCAGGCGCTTGCCATCCTGCGACGAGACATAGATGACGGCGACCGGTGCGCTACGACCGCCTTCGGGGTCCCGCTCAATCGTTAGCAATGGTGTGCCGCGGGTGACGACCTGGCCGCTATTGACCTTGGCTTCCACGACGGTGCCGGAGAAGGGTGCGATGACGGCGCCCAGGCGCAGCAGGCGCTCGCGCAGCGCCTCCGCCTGCCGCGTCGTCTCATCGGCCCGGCGTTCTGCCTCCAGGGTCTCGCGTTCCCGCTGGGTCCGCTTCAACGCCTGGTCCAGGATGAGTTGCTGGCGTTCATTGCGGGAGGCAGCGATCTGCTCCCGCACCTGGAAGACCTCGACGCGTGCGAACAATGCGCGGTCGCGGTTCACGAGATTCTGCTGGGACAGCCCGCGCAGCACGTCCTCCCGCTGGGTCATCATGTCCAGCCGTTCCGCCAGCAATTGCAGATTCTGCTGCAATGCGGCATCGCGGGCGACCCGGAAGGCCTCCGCGGCGGCTTCCTCCCGCCGGTGGAAGTCCAGCAATTCGCGCCGCTGGCGTTGGGCGTCTGATGCCTGCCCCTCCGCCAGGGCCAATTGCAGGCGAACTTCCGACTGATCGATCATGGCGACGGGCCTGCCAGTTTCGACCCTGTCCCCGGGGCGGGCCAGCAGCGTGTCGATGCGCCCGTCGGAACGTGTCAACGCCAATGAGACAGCCGGTCTTCGAGATTAGGCTTGGAGTTTCAGCTTCTGCGCAGGCGGGTTGATCCAGACGGCGGTGGGTTTCTGGGGTGGCGCGGGGGCCTTGTTGACGAAGCGGTTCGGGTTGGCGCGGAAG
>CANJXD010000352.1 GCA_947478535.1 Acetobacteraceae bacterium | reverse complement strand
TCATCGCCGCACTGGTCAACCTCGAAGCAGGGTTCCTGCCCTGCTGACCGAGGCCCTGCTGACCGAGGGCGCCGGCCACGGCCAGCACGGCCGCACCAAAATCACGCAACTTTCGCAACAAGTCTACTGATATCGGCGCCGCCCTTGAACAGGCCGCCGAGAGCGCGGACACCGACGCGTTGCGCAAATGGATGTTTGAATTGTCCCAGTATCTGGATGGCGCCGAGATCATCTCCAACCCCCTATCCAGCTAAAACCGGTACGATACGCATGACGGGATTTCGTCGATCGCGATCGGTGCCGCCCAGCAGCGCCCCGGCCTGCCGCCGAGGCTGCGGAGAATGCTTTCAGGAGGGACAGCTTGAGGAGGCAGCGCGTCGGGAACCGAAGTGTTTCCGCCTCACGGCAGCGGTCGCGCCCTGTGGTAGGCCGCGGTTCTCATCGAGCGCCGCTTGGCGTGC
The DNA here is from genome assembly GCA_947478535.1 of Acetobacteraceae bacterium. The sequence continues at coordinate 5,774 of CANJXD010000352.1, read as the reverse complement.
TGGGAGGCGCTGGCGCGGGGTTGTGGCAGGCCAGGGATCGATCCTCACCGCTGATCAGTGCCGGGTCTGTCGTCGCGCACTCGGGCAGTGCCGACGAGCAGCGCGCCCGAAAACGGCATCCACCCCCATGCTCCACCCGCGACGGAGGATCGCCTTCCAGCAGCGCCGCGGTCACGCCCACCCCGCCCCGGATGCGCGGCACGGCCGCGATCAGCGCCCTGGTGTAGGGGTGGCGCGGCGCGGCCAGCAGCGCCGCGGTCGGCCCCTCCTCCACGATACGGCCGAGATACATCACGGCGACCCGGTCGGCGCTGTGCTCCACCACCGACAGGTCGTGCGAGATCAGCAGCATCGCGAGGCCGCGCGCTTCGCGGACGTCGCCCAGCAGGTTCAGCACCTGCGCGCGCACCGAGACATCGAGCGCCGAGACCGGCTCATCGCAGACCAGCAGATCGGGCTCGAGCGCGAGGGCGCGCGCGATCGCGATGCGCTGCCGCTGGCCGCCGGAGAATTCATGCGGCAGCCGCTCCGCATGCTCGGCCCGCAGGCCGACCTGCGCGAGCAGGGCGGTGACGCGCGCCGTGACCTCGTGCCGGGGAAGCCCGATCACATGCCGCAGCGGGTCGCCGATGGCCTGGCCCACCGTCTTGCGCGGGTTCAGCGAGGCGAAGGGATCCTGGAAGACCATCTGCATGCGCGGCCGCAGCGGACGCAAGGCGCGTTCCGGCAGCGCCGCGATGTCCCGGCCGTCGAGCCTGATCCGTCCACCGGCAAGCGGGGTCAGCCGCAACAGGGCACGCGCCAGCGATGACTTGCCGCAGCCGCTCTCGCCGACGATCGCCAGCACCTCGCCCCGCCGAAGCGAGAGCGAGACGCCGTCCACGGCCGTGACTGAGCCGTAGCGCACCACCACCTCCGTGGCCTCGAGCAGCGGCGGCTCAGTCATGCGGGGCCGTCGGGGCCGTCGGGTGCAGGCAGGCCGCCCTGTGCCGCGGACCGATCTCGCGCAGCGTCGGCCGCCCGGCCAGGCAATCCGCCGCGGCGAGGGGACAGCGCGGCGCGAAGTGACAGAGCGGCTCGGGCGCGGGCACGAGCTTCACGCTGCCCGGGATCTCGGGGATGCGCCCGCGTCGCCCGCCGCCGAGCTCGAGCGTCGCTGCCAGCAGGCCGCGCGTATAGGGATGCGCCGGTGCCTCCAGGATCCGCGGCGTCGGCCCTTCCTCCGCGACGCGGCCGGCATAGAGCACCACGGTGCGCGCCGCGACCTGCGCGACCACCGCAAGGTCATGCGTGATCAGCAGCAGCGCCATGCCGAGCTCCCGCTGCAACTCCGCCAGGAGGGCCAGCACCTGGGCCTGCACGGTGACGTCCAGCGCCGTCGTCGGCTCGTCCGCGATGAGTAGCGTCGGCCGACAGGCGATGGCCTGGGCGATCATCACGCGTTGGCGCATGCCGCCCGAGAGCTGGTGCGGATAGGCCTTCAGGAGCGCATCCGCATCGGGAAGCCGCACGCGCCGCAGCAGCTCCCGCGCTTCCGCCAGCGCCGCGCGGCGGGACAGGCCGCGATGCAGGAGCAGAGGCTCGGCCACCTGGTCGCCAATGGTCAGCACCGGGTTCAGCGATGTCATGGGCTCCTGGAAGATCATCGCGGCGCGTGCGCCGCGGAAGGCGCGCAGGCCCGCCTCGTCCATGGCCAGCACGTCATCGCCGGCGAAGCGGATGCTGCCGCCGTGGATCGAGGCGGTGCGCGCGGGCAGCAGTTGCATGACGGACAGCGCCGCGACGGTCTTGCCACTGCCGCTTTCGCCGACTAGGGCCACCGTCTCTCCGGCCGCAACGGTGAAGGAGACGTCGTCCAGAGCCTGCACGCCGCCCCGCGCGCCACGGAACGCCACCGACAGCCCGGCGACCTGCAGCAGGGGTGCGGTCATCGGTCGCGCAAGCGTGGATTCAGCGCGTCGTTCAACCCGTCGCCGAGCAGGTTCAGGGCGAGCACGGTGACGACGATGGCAAGCCCCGGGATCGCCGCGATGTACCAGGCCGTGCGCAGCGTCGCGCGGCCCTCGCCGATCAGGCGTCCCCATGAGGCGATGGACGGATCGGAAAGGCCGAGGAAAGCGAGCGCAGCCTCGAAGAGAATCGCGCCCGAGACCAGAACCGAGGCGTAGACGATCACCGGCGGCAGGGCGTTCGGCAGAATCTCGGAGAAGATGATGCGGGCGTCGGTCATGCCGGCGGCACGGCAGGCGAGGACGAATTCACGCTCCCGCAGCGCCAGGAATTCGCCACGCACCATGCGCGCGACAGAGGTCCAGGAGACGAGGCCGATGGTGATGACGATGGTCTCGATGTCGGGCCCCAGCGCCGCGGCAACGGCGAGCACGATGATCAGGTTCGGGACCGTCTGCAGCACTTCCGTGACGCGCATCAGCACATCGTCGGCCCAGCCCCGGAAGTAGCCGGCGATGGCGCCCACCACCAGCCCGATTCCGGTGGAGAGCAGCGCGGCGACCAGGCCGATGCCGATGGCGGTGCGCGTGCCGTGCACGAGGATGGCGAAGATGTCCCTCCCCAGGCCATCGGTGCCCAGCGGGAAGCGCGGATCCGTGAAGGGCCAGAGTTCCGGCCTGCCGACGATGCGCAGCGGGTTGCGGGGCGCGAGCCAATCCGCCGCAAGCGCGCCGCACAGCAGCAGCAGCAGCACCAGCGCGCCGGCCACCGCGGATGGGTGCCGCAGGAAGCGCCGCAGCATCAAAGCAGCCGCACGCGCGGGTCGAGCGCGGCGTAGAGCAGGTCCACCAGCAGGTTCGCCACCACCACCACCGCCGCGCTGAACACCAGCACGCCCATCACCACCGGATGGTTGCGCGCGCCGACCGCCTCCACCAGCAGCGTGCCCAGACCGGGCCAGGAGAAGATGGCCTCCACCACCACGGCACCGGCGAAGACATGGCCGAGCTGGATGCCCATCAACGTCAGGATCGGCAGCAGCGCGTTGCGGAAGGCGTGCCGCCATACCACGCGGCGTTCCCGCATGCCCTTGGCGCGGGCGGTGCGGACATAGTCGAGATCGAGCACCTGGAGCATCGAGGCCCGCATCACCCGCGCATAGATCGCCGCGTAGAACAGCCCAAGGGAGGCGGCCGGCAGGATCAGGTGATGCGCGACATCAAGCGCCTGCCCGAACAGTCCGCGCGGCGGGCCGCCAATGGTCGCGATGCCCGCGATGGGCGTCAGGCCGAGCTTCACCGAAAACAGCAGCATCAGCATCAGGCTGAGCCAGAAGCCGGGCGTGGCGAAGAACAGTACGGCCAGCGCCGAGACGAGGCTGTCCCACACCGTGCTCACGCGCCGCGCGGCGAAGACCCCGGCGGCGATGCCGATGGACGCCGCGACGAGAAGTGCGGCGGCCACGAGCAGCAGGCTCGCCGGCAGGCGCTCCAGGACCAGGTCGGCGACCGGGCGGCCGTGCCTGAAGGAGTAGCCGAGGTCGAAGGTCAGCGCGCCGGCCAGGTAGTTCCACAACCGGAGCGCGGCCGGCACGTCCAATCCATAGAGGGCGCGCAGACGTGCGATCTCGTCGGAATCGGTCGCGCCGCCTTCCGCGGCGAGCACATCCACCATGTCCCCCGGCGCGAGGTTGACCAGAATGAAGCTGAGCACGAGCACAGCGACCATGGTCAGGAGCCCTTGCCCGGCGCGGCGCGCCAAAAGTCGGGGTACCAGGAATTGGGGCGCCAGCAATCGGGGCACTCGGGGTCTCGCCTCAGCCTTCCAGCCAAAGGTCCTTCCAAGTGTCGTACATCCATTCCGGCCGCGCAGAATGGTTTTGCACGCGTCGCTGCGCGAAGGTCATGTTCTGCTTGTAGGCCAGCACCAGCACGGGCAGGTCCTCCGCGGTGATGCGCTGGACGCGATGCAGCAGATCGCGCCGCCTGGTGGCATCGGTTTCCTTCGCCGCTTCGTCCACCAGCCGGTCGACCTCGGGGTTGCTGTAGCCGGAGGAATTTCGGAACGCCGTCCCGGTGATATTCGTGGTGGTGTAGAGCATCGTGCTCCGCATCAACGGATCGGAATAGGAGACGTTATTGCTGATCGCGAGATCGAAGGCGTACTCCGTATAGATGGTCCGGATCGAACCGGCCCGGTCGGGCGAAGTGAGGTTCGCCTTGATGCCGACATCCTCGAGCGCCTGCTGGATGTATTGGCCGGTGCGCACATTCTCGGCGTACCAGGGCGCCGCGACCAGGCGGAGTTCGAAGCGCGGCGCTCCACGCCGGGGGCGGCGAAGACCGGCCTCATCGAGCAGCGCCTCGGCACGGCGGGGGTCGAAGGCGAAGATCGGCACGTCGCGCGTGAAGAAGCGGGGATAGACGTCCGCCACCGTGCCGAGGCCGGCGCGGCCGAAGCCGTTCATCGCGACATCCACCACGAAGTTGCGGTCGATGGCATGGGCGATGGCCTGGCGAACGCGCTTGTCCGCCAATTGCGGCGTGCGCGTGTTCATCTCGACGACCATGAATTCCTGCAACCCACCGCGGTCGGTCGAACTGAACCGCCCGGTCTGCATCAGGCGGCGCATCTCAGGCGCCGGGAAGGGTGAGCCGACGCCGAGTTGCGCCTCGCCCGCCTCAAAAGCGGCGGAGCGCGCCTGTGGATCCTGCAGGTAACGCACGACGATGCCATCGAGGAGCGGCTGCCCCGCCTCCCAGTAGGTGTCGTTGCGGACGAGTTCGACATGGGAGCCGCGGCGCCATTCGCGGAACCGGAACGGCCCGGTGCCGATGGGGGCGTTGTTGCGCGGGTTCGTGCGCAGGTCGGTCCCGGCATAGAGGTGGCGCGGGATGATCTGCGTTTCTGTCCCGCCAAGCGATGCGAGGGCAAGCGTCTCCGCGGTCGGTTGGGCGAACTCGATGACAACGGTATACGCGTCGATGGCCCTGGCGCCGGTGATCGCGCGCAGGGTCGGATTGCCCGCGATCGGCTTCCAGTGCTCGACCGCGTTGAAGACGACATCCTCCGCGGTAAAGGGCGTTCCGTCGTGCCAGGTCGCATTGCGCCGCAGGTGGAACAGGATGGCGCGGCCATCCGGTTGCATCTCCCAGCGTTCGGCAAGCTGCCCGCTGAACCCTTCCCCGTCGTCCCGCAGCAGCCTTTCGAGGATCTTGGTGGACACGAGCAGGGGATTGCCGCCCCCGCCGCCGGGCGCGAATATCGTTTGCGTCTCAGTGGAATACACGACAGTCAGCACGCCGCCGCGCCTTGGCGTGGTGCCCTGCGCCAAGCCAAGGGTGGACGGACTGGTGGCAGCGACGAAGGCCGCCAGCCCCGTCAATGTCTGGCGTCGCTTCACGGCCATCGTCAGCTCTCCCCGGTCAGGCGCTCAGCGCCATGCCCCTATACTCGGGCCAAGGTGACACCGCAGCGCATCGCCTTGTCAATCGTTCACCAGCCGGCCCAGCAGGCCGGCCTCCTGGCCGCACCGAGGCCTCGCGCGCGGTAGCAGCAGCACGGTCCTCGGGAAGGGCGCGACAATGACGCGGTCGCCGTCCTCGGCGATCGGCTCACCTTGCGCGAAAACCCGCAGCGCCTCGGGCGGCCTGGTGAAGCGGAAGCCGTCGGTGCGGGCACGCAGCATCCCGACCGCCAGGACGTCTAGAAACCGCCCTCGCGTGGGGGGCAGGGGCCTCGGAAGGGGGTTGGGCAGTGGCCGGGGCGGCAGGATGCCCACCGCGCCAAGTGCCGCGAGCACGAAGCGCCGCGCATAGGCCGCG
>CANJXD010000351.1 GCA_947478535.1 Acetobacteraceae bacterium | reverse complement strand
GGATGGCCGGCTGCGCGTGGCGCTGGAAGCCTCCATCGCCGAAAGGCTGGGGGTGGCGCCCGGCGATACCGTGCGGATCGGGGAGGCGAGCTTTCTCCTCGCGGGGTTGGTGGCGGAGGAGCCGGACCGGGTGGCAAGCCCGGCCGTGCTCGGCCCGCGCGCGCTGGTGCTGGCGGAAGCGCTGCCGGCCACCGGCCTCGTCCAGCCGGGATCGCTGGTGACCTATGACACCCGCGCCCTGCTGCCGCCGGGGACGGACCCGCGCCCCTTCGCCCAGGCCTGGCAGGCGGCGCAGGGCGATGGCGGCTGGCGGGTGCGCTTCTCGGACCAGGCGGAGCCGGGGGTGAACCGCTTCCTCGATCGCGCGGCGGCCTTCCTGACGCTGGCGGGGCTGACGGCGCTGCTGGTGGGCGGCATCGGCGTGGCGACGGGGGTGCGCGCCTGGCTGGAGGCGCGGGCGCGCACCATCGCGACCCTGCGCTGCCTCGGCGCGCCGTCCGGGGTGATCCTCGCGACCTATCTAATCCAGGTGCTGGCGCTGGCCTGCCTCGGCATCGCCATCGGGCTCGTGGCGGGGTTCGGGCTGACCTGGGTGGCGGCGCAGGCGCTGGCAGGGACGCTGCCGGTGCCGCCGCGCCTCGGGCTCTATCCCGGCGCGTTGGGGCTGGCGGCGCTGTATGGGCTGTTGACGGCGCTGGCCTTCGCGCTGTGGCCGCTGGGGCGGGCGCAGCGCATCCCCGGCGCGGCGCTGTTCCGCGACGCGGTGACGGCGACGCCGGGCTGGCCTTCGCGCGGTATCCTGGCAGCGAACGCCCTGGCGGCGGTGGCGCTGGTGGCGCTGGTGGTGGGCACGGCCGAACAGCCCCGCTTCGCCATGGGCTTCTGCGCCGGCGCGGCGCTGACCCTGCTGCTGTTCCGCAGCGGCGCGGCGGCGCTGATGGCCGTGGCGCGGCGGCTGCGCGGCATTCGCCGGCCGGCCTGGCGGCTGGGGCTGGCCAACCTCCACCGGCCCGGCGCGCCGACGCCCACCATGCTGGTGGCGCTTGGCATCGGGCTGACCACGCTCGCCGCCATCGCCACCATCGAGGGCAATCTGCGCCAGCAGCTGGCGGAACAGTTGCCGCGCTCGGCGCCCAGCTTCTTCTTCATCGATATCCAGAACGACCAGGCCGAGGCCTTCGACGCCACGGCCCGGGCGCAGCCTGGGGTGGAGGAGGTGCGGCGCGTGCCGTCTCTGCGCGCCCGCATCACGGCGGTGAACGGCACGCCGGCCGAACAGGTGCAGGCGACCGAGGAAAGCCGCTGGGCGCTGCGGGGCGACCGGGGCCTGACCTATTCGCCGACGCCGCCGGACGGCACGCGGCTGGTGGCGGGGGAATGGTGGCCGGCGGACTACGATGGCCCGCCGCTGCTGTCCTTCGATGCGGCGCTCGCGCGCGGCTGGGGGATCGGGGTTGGCGCGACCATCACGGTGAATGTGCTGGGGCGGGATATCGACCTGAAGGTCGCGAATTTGCGGGAGATCCAGTGGCGGGGGCTCGGCATCAACTACGCCATGGTCGCCTCCCCGGGCCTGCTGGCCTCCGCACCGCATACGCACATCGCGACAGTCCGCAGTACCGCGGAGAGCGAGACGGGCGTGCTGCGGGCGATCACGGACGCCTTCCCCAACGTCTCCGGCATCCGGGTGAAGGATGCGCTGGAGGCGGTGACGAACCTGCTGTCCCGCGTCGGCGTGGCGCTGAATGCGACGTCCTCGGTCACGCTGCTGGCGGGGATGCTGGTGCTGGCCGGCGCGGTGGCGGCGGGGCAGCGGGCGCGGGTGCGGGATGCCGTGATCCTGAAGACCATCGGCGCGACGCGCGGGCAGATCCGCGGGGCCTGGCTGGTCGAATTCGGGCTGCTCGGGCTGGTGGCGGGGCTGATGGCCGCCGCGGCCGGGTCCGCCGCCGCCTGGGCGGTGATGCGCTTCGTGATGAACGCGCCCTGGGTGTTCCTGCCGGGGACGCTGGTGGCGACCATCGCGGGCTGCGTGCTGCTGACGCTGGGGCTCGGCTATATCGGCACGGCGCTGGCGCTGCGGGCGCGGCCGGCGCCGCTGTTGCGGAACGAGTAGGGCTGGGGCTTCATCACACGCATGGACCATGATCTCTCGCCCGCCGATGCGGGCCGCCTCCGCCACGCCTTCGACCTCGCCGGCCGCGCCCGGGCGCGGGGCGACCGGCCCTTCGCCGCCGTGGTGGTGGCGGAGGACGGGACCATCCTCGCGGAGGGGATGTCCACCCAGGGCGCGGGTGGCGGCGGGACGCTCGCGCATAGCGAGATGAATGCCTGCGGCCTCGTACTCGGCGCCGGGGTGGCGCGGCCGGTGCTCCGGCGCGCCACCATCTATTCGTCCGGCGAGCCCTGCGCGATGTGCTCGGCGGCGATCTTCTACACCGGGATCGGGCGGGTGGTGTACGGGCTTTCGGCCGCCGCCATCCTGCATCTGCGCAATGCCCAGCCACATACGGCGGGGCTGAACCTAGCGTGCCGCGCGGTGCTGGAGACGGCGGCGGAGCGGGTGGATGTGGTGGGCCCGGCGCTGGAGGCGGAAGGCGCGGTGCCGCACCAGGGCTATTGGGTGGACGGCGCCGCGTAGGTTTCCACCCGGCAACAATCGCGCCCTTCCCGGCGGCCTCTTCCCTTGATTCGGCCGCCGGTATACTCAGGAACAATCAGCCCCGCGCGGCCTTTCACGACCGCGCGAGAGACGGGTTGATCCGGATTACGAAAACTCCATATAATGGCCCACGCGCGGGGCGGTTCTTCACCCTCGTCCCGCCAGGAGGATCTTCTCACCATGGCTTTCGGTCCCGACAACCGCTTCCAGACGGGTGCGTCGGCCTGGACCCAGCCCTTCGGGCGGTCCGCGGCCGTTGATGCCGCCCAGCTCGATCAGGGCCTCCGGGCCTATATGCTGCGGGTCTACAACTGGATGGCCTCCGGCCTCCTGCTGACCGGCATCGTGGCCTACCTGATCGCGCACAACCCCGACATCGCGAACATGTTCTATTCGGTGGTGCGGACGCCGCGCGGCAACTCGACGGTGCCGACGATCCTCGGCTGGGCCGCGATGTTCGCCCCGCTCGCCTTCATCCTGGTGCTGAGCTTCGGCATCAACCGGATGAGCAAGACGACGGCGCAGGCGCTGTTCTGGGCTTTCTGCGCGGTGATGGGCGCGTCGCTGTCCAACATCTTCGCGATCTACACCTCGGCCTCCATCGCCTCGACCTTCTTCATCACCTCGGCGATGTTCGGCGCGGTCAGCCTGTACGGCTACACGACGAAGGCCGACCTGACGCGGATGGGCAGCTTCATGATGATGGGCCTGATCGGCCTCGTCATCGCGGGCCTGGTCAACATGTTCCTGCAGAGCTCCGCCCTGCAATTCGCGATCAGCGCCATCGGCGTCGTCGTGTTCGTTGGCCTCACCGCCTACGACACGCAGCGGATCAAGGCGGACTACCTGGAGAACGCCTATGCCGAGGGCACGGACGAAGCCGGCAAGCGCAGCGTCTTCGATGCGCTCGGCCTCTACCTGAACTTCGTCAACCTGTTCCAGCTGCTGCTGCAGTTCATGGGCGTCCGCCAGAACGACTAGTTCTGCTGCCGCGCGACAGGCGATGCAGGCGGCGCGCTCCGGAAGGGGCGCGCCGTTTCGCTTTTCAGGGCGGCTCGCCCGGTGCTACAAAGTAAGCGTGCGCTCACGTCCCGCCCTGATACGCCTGCTGGCTGTCCTGCTGCTGATGCAGTGGGGCACCGCGTTCGGGCATTGCCTGCGCCTCGCCGCGCCGGATGGGCTGCTGCACCTCGAAATCTGCACGACGGAAGGGCTGCGGAGCGTCAGCCTCGCGGCCGAACCGGGCGACCAGGAACCCGCGAGTGCCGGCATGGGCTTCTGCCCGGCCTGTGGCGGCCCTGGCGCGGTGGCGCTGCCGGCGCCCGCCATCACGCTGGCCGCGCCGCTGGTCCTGGCGCAGGCGACAGATCAGCCGCCGCCGCGCAGCCCCATCCCGGTGCCGCCACCGCGCTGCCAGCCACCGCCCCGGGCGCCGCCGACCTCCTGAACCCGTCCCGCCCGCCGCAGGCCCCTGGCCGCGCGGCATGCCCATCGGTTCAGGATCACCCTGCCATGTCACGTCTTCGTCTTGCCCTTGCGGGCGCGCTTTTCGCGGCGCCGCTTGCCGTCAGCGCCCCCGCTGCGGCCCATGTCACGCTGGAAGTCCAGCAGGCCCCGCCCAATTCGACCTATCGCGCCACCTTCCGCGTCGCCCATGGCTGCCAGGGCGCGGCGACCAACCGCGTCACCATCCGGCTGCCGGAAGGCGTGACCCAGGCCCGGCCGATGCCCAAGCCGGGCTGGACGCTCCGCACCGTGCCGCGCACCGGCGCCGCGCAGCCCACCGACCACGGCGCCGCCGTGCCGGTGGCGGAGGTGATCTGGGAAGGCGGCGATCTGCCGGACGGCTTCTACGACGAATTCGTCATCCAGATCCGGCTGCCCAACACACCCGGCGAGATGCTGTATATTCCCGTCGTGCAGGATTGCCCGGGTGGCGCCCAGGCCGCCTGGACCGATATCCCGGAGCCGGGACGGCGCATCACCGAGTACCGCAACCTGGCGCCCGTCGTGCGCCTGCTGCCGCGCAACTGAGGAAGGACCGGACCATGAATGAGACCCGACGCCTTCTCCCCCTCGCCGCGCTGGCCGCCGGTGCCGCCGCACTCGCCCCGCGCCCTGCCGCGGCCTGCGACCCGGAGCTGATGGACGCGCATCTGACCGCCGTCTGCGATGGCGCGCTGGAGCCGGCGAAGCAGGCCCTGGAAGCCGCGATGCCGCATGCGACGCCGGCCGAGCGCATGGCGATGCAGCGCGCGCTGACCATCGCCAATTCCACCTGCACGACCGGCGACCCCGTCGCGGGCGCGCGCATCGCGGCCAACCTGGCGCGGCTGGCCGGCCGCATCGAGGGCCGCGCCGGTGTCGACAGCCTGACACTCGACCTGCTGGGCTGAAGGACATCACCATGAGCAAGTTCAATCGCCGCGCCGTGATCGGCGCGGCTCTCACGCTCGTCCTCATGTCCAAGGCTCAGGCCCAGCAGACGGGCGTGCAGGTGGTGGCGCCCTGGACCCGGGCCGCCGGGCAGGGCGGCACGGGGGCCGGCTTCCTGACGCTGCGCAATGCCGGCACGGCGCCGGACCGGCTGGTCTCGGCCCGGGCCGAGATCGCCCGCACAGTGGAACTGCACACCCACACCAACGACAATGGCGTGATGCGGATGCGCCCTGTCCCCGGCATCGATGTGCCGGCGGGGGGCGAGGTGCTGCTGCGGCCCGGCGGTTTCCACATCATGCTGATCGGCCTGACCGCGCCGCTGCGCCTCGGCACGACCGTGCCGGTGACGCTGGTGTTTGAGCGGGCGGGGGAGGTGCGGGTGGACCTGCCCGTGCAATCCGCTGGCGCGCGCGGGCCTGCCGGGGCGGCGGCGCCCGCAGCGGGCGGGCATAACCACTGAACCGATTTCATGCTGTGATGTCCCCCTCGGAAAAGGCATCACGGCATGAGCAAGCGGATCGACCCGGCGACCATCGCGCCCCTGCTGGGGACGCTCTATCCCCCGCCCTTCGACATCCCCTGCCAGGCGCGGGAACGCCGCAGGCTCGGCGATGCGGCGGGGCTGACGCAGTTCGGCGTCAACCTGCTGCGCCTGCCGCCCGGGGCCTGGTCCAGCCAGCGGCACTGGCACAGCGGGTCCGATGAATTCATCTTCGTCGTCGCCGGGGAAGTCACGCTGGTGACCGATGCGGGGGAGGAAATCCTCCGCGCTGGGGAAGCCGCCGGGTTCCGGGCGGGCGACCCCGACGGGCACCATCTGCAGAACCGCTCGGGCGCGGAGGCGCTGGTGCTGGAGGTCGGCACCAGGCTCAGCGCGGAAAGCGTGGCCTATTCGGATATCGACATGATCGTACCGATCGACCGCAGCGGCGGGATGTATGCGCACCGGGACGGCACGCCATACCCCGACCGGGATCGGCAAGGGCCGGGGTGAGGCTTCAGCCGGGCTCGACCTCGCCGCCGGCCTCGACCCAGTCGCGGAAGCCGCCGAGGTTGCGGACATCGGTGTAGCCCAAGTCCTTCAAGGTCTGCCCGGCCAGCGCCGCGCGGCCGCCGGCGGCGCAGTAGAGGATGATGGTGCTGGCGC
>CANJXD010000350.1 GCA_947478535.1 Acetobacteraceae bacterium | reverse complement strand
GGGGATTTCAGCAGCGCCGCCAATTGCAGGTCGTCATCCGGCAGCAGCAGCACATCGGCCAGCGCCAGCAGGTCCTGCACCGCGATCTGTTCGATCAGCCGGATGCGGTCGGCGCCACCCACCGGCACCTTGCGTTCCTTCAGCGCGCGCACCAGTCGCGGCAGCAGCCCGCCGCCGCGCTTGCGGAGCAGCACCAGGATATCCCCGGCGCGGATCGGCCTGCCGCGGCTCGGCAGCATCTCCCGCCGCGCGATCCAGGCGGCGATGCGGGCAGCGATCGCCTCCGCCAGCAGCGCATCCGCGCCCGCCGCGCCCTGCGGCGCCTCCGGCACCTCCCAGGGCGGTGGCGGCTCGGTCGGTGCGGCTTCCAGCATCGGCCACAGCTCGACCCGCCCGGCATGGCCCTCGCGATCCGGGCGGTGCGCCAGCACCGCATCCCCGGCCACCACACCGGCCCGTGCCTCGCCGGCGGCGAAGACGGCATCGGTCAGCGCCAGCACCGGCAGGGTGGAGCGGAAGGAGACCTGCAACTGCACATCCCGCAGCGTCTGGCCCATCGCCGCCAGCCGGCCGGCGAAATGTGCCTTCCAGGTCGTGAAGCCCGCGGTATCGGCACCCTGGAAGCCGTAGATGGACTGCTTGACGTCGCCGACCGCGAAGATGGTGCGCGGGGGTGCCGCGCCGTCCTTCGCCCTCTCACGCCCTTCACCCGAAAAGAATTCCTCCGTCAGTGCGGCGGCGATGCCCCATTGCGCGCGGTTGCTGTCCTGCGCCTCGTCCAGCAGCACATGGTCGAGGCCGCCATCCAGCTTGAACAGCACCCAGGCGCTGCCGGGGTCCTGCAACACCCGCTGGGCGGACAGGATCAGGTCATCATAATCCATCAGCCCGCGCGCCTGTTTCCGGGCGGCGTAGCCGCGTAGCACCGGCTCCCCCAGCGCCAGCAGGGCGCGCGTGGCCGCCATCATCCGGCAGGCGCGGCGAGACCCCTCGACGGCCGCCACGCGTTCGGCCTCCCGCGCCAGGATCTCCTGGCACTCCGCCTGGCGGGCCCCGACATCCTTCGTCGCCATGCGGGCGCGCGGCGTCGCATCCAGCGTCAGGAAGATGGCGCACCATTCGGCCCAGCGGGCGACGCGCTGCGGGCCGGGCAGGCTGAGCCATTCGGCGATGCGCGTCCCGCGCGCGCGGTCATTGGGATTCCGGCTGGCTTCCAGCAGCCGCGCCGCGACCATCGCGCCGTGGTCCACCGCATCGGCGGCGTCCTCCAGCAGCGCCCCCTCATCGGCCCCGATTGGGAGCCCCAGATAGGCACCCACCGCCGCGCAGAGCGCTTCGAGCGAGCCGGTCCCGCGCAGCGCCTCCGCCAGCTTCTGCCGGTCCCGGTCCAACGCCGCGACCAGCTTCGCGAAGGCATCCGGCGGCACCAGCGAGGCCAGCGATTCCAGCGCCGCGCGCGGTGTGGCCGGCCCCGCCAGCACGGCTTCCCGCGCTTCCGCCAGCAGCGACGCCGCATCCGCATCCTCCACCACGCCGAATTGCGGCGCGAGGCCCGCTTCCAGCGGAAACGCCCGCAGCAGGGACTGGCAGAAGGCGTGGATGGTGCTGATCCGCATCCCCCCCGGCAGGTCCAGCACGCGGGAGAACAGGGCCCGTGCCGCATCCAGATCCTCCCGCGTCGCCGCCCGCCCCAGCAGCGCGGCGAGCCTTGCCGCCAGCGCCGGTTCCGGATCGACGGCCCAGCGCCCGAGCTCGCGCGCCAGGCGCGTCGCCATCTCCGCCGCCGCGGCCTTGGTGAAGGTGAGGCAGAGGATGCTGCCCGGCCGCGTCCCCGGCGCCAGCAGCAGCCGCAATACCCGGTCCGTGAGCACCTTCGTCTTGCCCGAACCGGCCGACGCGCCGACCCAGGCCGAGGCCGCGGGATCGCTCGCCCGCCCCTGCTCGAATTCCGCTTCCTGCCGCGGCGTCAGAGGCGCGTTCATGGCCCGGACCGCCCCGAAATCACGCCCACCGCCCCAAAAAGCCCTCGCCCCCCTTGGGGGGGAGAGGGTTGGGTGAGGGGGAAACCACCTTCGGGATGGACGCCTCCGCGGGCCTCGGACGGCACCCTCATTCCTCATCCTCCGCATCCGCCCATTCGGCAACGCGGGACAGGTGGTCATAATCCCCGCCCTTCGCGCTGCGCCCCGGATGCGGCCTGGCGAGAAAGGCGGCCTCCGACAGCAGGAACCGATCCACCAGCCGCCCGAGGCGATCCAGCGATTCCGCCGCCGCCGCCGCCACATCCTCAGGCTCCGTCAGCATCGGCTTCACCTCGCCCGGCGTTTCCCCGCCGGTCAGCTTCCAATAGGTCAGCGCCTGCACCGGCAGGGCCGGCACGCCATCGAAGGCGCCCTGTTCCGCGATGGCGGCTTCCAGCGGCAGCTGCGGCGCGCTGCCATCCTCCAGGTCACCGGGCTTGGGCAGGGTGCCGGTCTTGTAGTCCAGCACCGCCAGCCGGCCATTGCCGAGCCGGTCGATCCGGTCCGCCCTGGCCTTCAAGGCGATGACGCCGCCGGGCCGCCGCAGGTCGATCCGCCCGTCGCGCTCGGTCCAGGATTGCGCGATATGCCCGCCGCGCCGCAGCTCCGCCTCCTGCTCCACCACGAAGCGCCCGATGCGGACCAGGCGCGGCCGCCAGAAGGCCGCCAGCGCCGGGCGCGGCCCCTGCGCCGCCAGCGCCGCTTCCGCCGATTCGTCCCAGGCCAGCAGCGCGGCCTCCTCGCCCGGCCACCCCCCGGGCGCCTGCTGCACGGCATGGACGAAGCCGTGCAGGGCGGCGTGGACGATGATGCCGTAGTCGATGGCGCCGACATCGGCATCCAGCGGGTCCAGCTTCCGCAGGCCGAGGATGCGCTTGGCGTAGAAGGCGTAGGGGTCGGCCAGCAGCAGCGGCACATCCGTCACGCTGATCTCGCGTGGGCGCAGCGCCAAGGGCGGGTTGGGCTCGGGCCGGCGGGTCGGCGTCGGCGTCTCCACGCGGTCGAGCAGCGCGGCCATCCGCGCGGCCTCGCTGACCGGCAGGGCGAGGCCCTGGCCGGACAGGAACGTCTCCAGCCGCGTGATCCAGCGCGCCGGCACGGTGGGCGCGCCACCCCGCCTTGCGGCGCGGGACAGCACGGCTTCCGGCGCCGCGCAGGCGAACAGAAGAAAATCCATGCAGACCCGGCCGATCCGCGCTTCCGGCTCCGGCAGGCCAAAGGCGGCGCGCATTGGCCGGCTCATCCAGGGGCCGGGGTCGGTCGCCAGCGGCCAGACCCCCTCATCCAGCGCGCCGAGCACCAGGCGATCGAAGGACAGCAGCCGCGCTTCCAGCAGGCCGAGGATCTCGACACGGGGATGCGCGCCGGCCTCCCGCCCGGCCTGGGCGCGGACCGATCGCGCGGCGATGCCTTCGAGTGAGGCCTCGAACAGCGCCGGCCAGGCGGCGGGGTCGAGCGGCGGCAGCAGCGCCATGGCCGGCGCCAGCGCCGCCAGGTGCAGCGCCAGCAATTCGCCTTCCTCTGCGGCATAAAGCCGGATGCCGCCGGGCGATTCCGGCGTGCCGGCCAGGGCTTCCGCCGCCGCCAGATGCGCGGCCAGCAGATCGGCCGGCGGCCGCGCCGCGCCATGCAGGCGGGTGAAGCCGTCCAGCGCCGTGCCCAGCGCCGCGAGCAGCCCGGCCAGCTTGTCCTTCGCCGGGCCCGCATCCAGCATGGCGACGGCGCCCAGCAGCCCGGCGAAGCCACCCTGCGGGCGCGGCCCGCGCAGCACGCGGCGTTCCAGCAGCCGCACGGCATCGAGGAAATCCGCCCGCGTCATCCCCGCCGCCGCGATCGGGTGCTTCAGCAGCGCCAGCAGCGGCACCGGGGCCAGATCCTCCGCCACCGCGCGGGCCAGCAGGCGCAGGAAGGCGCCGGTCGGCGTCTGCGCCAGGGGCTCGCCGGCGCTGTCATCGGCGATGATGCCGTGCCGGATCAGCTCCGCCGAGACGCGCCGCGCGAGGTCACGGTCCGGCGTCACCAGCGCGGCGCGGGCGCCCGGCTTTTCCAGCGATTCGCGCAGCAGCAGCGCGATGGCGGCGGCTTCGGCCTGGGCATCCGGCGCCTGCAACAGTTGCAGCCCGGCGAGCCCCGGCGCCCAGCTCTCCGGCACTTTCACGGTCCAGGGCGCCATACCCTCCGGCGGGCGCAGCGCCATTTCCAGCAGTGCCGCGCGCGCAGCGGGAACGCTCGGTGTTGCCGTGGGCGCCCGGCCCGGCCAGGGCTTCACCTGGCGCGGCGTCACGCCCATCGCATCCAGCAGCCGCGCCTGGCTGGCGAAGGGATGGGTCGGCGCCTTCGACACCGCCGCCCAGACCGGGCCGATGGCGGCGCGGTCCAGCCCATGCAGCACCACCGCCCCGCGCGGCAGCCCGGCCACCACCCGCAGCAATTCGACCGCCGCCGGGATGGTGCCGCCGACACCGATGCCGGCAGCGATGATCGGGTCCGCCGGCGGCGCCTCCCGCCACGCCTTCGCCTGTTCCCTGAGCGCGAGGACGCGGCGCAGGCCGATATCCAGCAGCCCCGCATTGTCCAGCCAGCCGGACCAGGCGGTGGCGACGCCGCGCAGGAAGGTGGTGGTGATCTGCCAGTGCTGCGCCTGTTCCCCGGTGACCAGCCCTTCGAGCCGCCCCAGCCAGGCTTCGGTGAATTCGCCGGGCGTCGCCTGCGCCAGCAGCGCGGGGTCCTTCTCCTCCAGCGCCACCTCGTCGAACAGGCGGCCCATTTCCGCCGCCAAGCCCCAGGCCTGTTCCGGAGTCGTCGCCCCGCCATGGCGCGGCGGCAGGCGCATCACCATCGCGGTCAGCACGGCCTGGCGCGTCAGCGGCTCCACCGCCGGCGGCAGGTCCAGCAGCGCGGGCAGGGCGAGTTCATCCGCATCCTCGGTCGAAAGCCCCGCCAGCGCCCGCATCCGCGGCAGCAGCAGCGCGCGGCCCCCGGCGGCGGCCAGGAAGGCATCCCGCAACCCGCGCGCCGAACGCCGCGTCGGCAGCAGGATGGTGGCCCGCGCCAGGGCTTCCGGCGGCGCCTCCCGCAACCCCTCCAGCACCCCGGCCGCGAGGCAGTCCAGGAAGGGCAGCTCGGCGGGGATGTCGTAGAGGTTCACGCCGCTGATCCTTCGTGGTGGATGGCCGCCAAGTGTCCGGGACGGGCCTCAGAACAGCACGGTCAGCATCCCCGCCCGCAACATCGTCTCGGCGCGGGTGAGGTCGTGCGGCGTCGACAGGTGAAACCACGCGCCATCATGCACCAGCCCGAACAGCCGCCCGGATTCGATCGCGCGGTCGTAGATGGCGTTCAGGCTGAACGGCCCGGCCGGCGCGCCCTCGAACAATCCCGGCGAGAGGATCTGCACGCCACCGAACAGATAGGGCGCGATCTCCCTTTCCTTCGGCCGGCGGACGCGGCCCATCGGGTCCAGCAGGAAATCCCCGCGCCCGACCTCCCCATCCACCTGGCTCGTCCGCACCAGCAGCAGCAGCGCGTCCATCTCCTCCGGGTCGAAGGCGGCGGCGAGGCGCCGCAGCGCCGGCGTCGGACCATCGAGCCAGAAGGCATCGCCATTCACCACGCCGAAGGGCGCATCGCCGAGATGCGGCAGGGCGTTCGTCACGCCGCCACCGGTTTCCAGCAGCACCTTCTCCCGCAGCACCACGCGGCCGGGGGCATCATGCGCGGCCACGGCCTCCGTCACCTGGTCGGCAAACCAATGCGCATTGACGATGGTGTGGGCGGCGCCGGCATCGCGGAGGCGATCCATCGCGTGGTGCAGCAGCGAACGGCCTTCCAGCGGCAGCAACGGCTTCGGCTTGTCATCGGTCAGCGGCCGCATCCGCGTGCCGAGCCCGGCGGCGAGCACCATGGCGTGTGTCAGAGCAATCATGCCGCGATGTCCCGCAGTGAAGGTGGATTGCCGCGCCGGTCAGCCGGCACATGCATCGCAAGAAAATCTGCCAGCGGCCGCGCCGCCTCATGCCCCAGGGCACGGTCCAGCAGCGCCCAGCAGCGCGGCCCATGGATGAGGTAGCGCGGCTTGCCATCCCGCCGGGCGAGCCGCGTCCACAGGGCGGCGACGCGCAGATGCCGCTGTGCCGCCATTGCCGCCATCGCCGCCCGGAATGCTTCGCCGTCCAGTTCCGGCCGCAGCGTCAGGTAGTGCGCGACGCAGGCCTCCCGCAGCGCCGGGTCCACATCCCGCCGCGCATCC
>CANJXD010000349.1 GCA_947478535.1 Acetobacteraceae bacterium | reverse complement strand
TCGCCAAGGATTGGGAAAACCTGAGCCGCAACGCACTCGCCTTCCTGCGGATGGCATCGATCAGGCTCATGGTCAGGAAACTATGCAATCCAAAGGGATGATCGGAGACAGACTCTCAGTGAGCATTCACGTGGCGATCGTTACTCGCGGAGATGCGCCCACAAAAAACATGTCGGGCGACCAGTTTTTCCCGACCAAATTCCAAAAAAAATACCTTGATAAAAACCGCCTCTCTGGGCCGCAGCCCGTGCGCTATATGCTCCCGGCCAAGCGTGGCCTCCGAAGCGGGCGCGCGGAATGCAAAAAGTCTTGCCAGAGCGGATGCCCTTGCCCCGAATGCGTTCGGACTCGAACCAAATCTGAATTCTGAAAAACAATTCAATATCAGAAAGAGTGACATTTTCGAGTATTTTTAATCTCAATGCGGAGAAATCATTTCAAGTTTACTCGGCGCGAGTAATCCAGCGGCGTTCCGCGGGCACCGCTGCATGGAGCAGCGTAGCGGGGAGAGCAGGCATCGCCATCCGGTCAGCCGTCGGCGCGTGGCACCCAAGGAAGGCGGGCGATGTCGATGCCTTCCTCGGCCAGGGCCTCGGCTTCGGAATCCGTCGCCTCCCCATAAATCCCCCGGGCTTCCGCCTCGCCGTGGTGGATCTTCCGCGCTTCCTCGGCGAACTCGGAGCCTACGTAGTCGCAGGACTTCTCGACCTCGGACCGCAGGCGTTGCAGCATGGCGACGAGCTGCGCCGGGATGGGACCACCCGCGACACGGCCGGGCCCCGTGTCCGGCTCCGCGGCGGGGGCCTCCACCGGCGCCTCGGCAGGCGGGCTGGCTGCAGTCTCAGGTGGGGGAACGACTGCTTTCCGGCGTGATTTGCGGATCGCGGGCGCCATCAGCGCGCGATCGACCTTGGTGCTGCCGCACTGCGTGCATTCGACGAGCTCGGCCTTAGCAAGCCTCTCGAAGCCGGCGCTGTCCTGGAACCAGCTTTCGAACTCATGCCCCGAGTGGCAGCGAAGCTTGTAGTGAATCATCTGCGGCCTTCCTGGGCAGCAATCGCCTTGCGCCCCATGCCGGGGAGGACTTGCCGCACCCTGCCCCCTTCCGCGATCGGCCGCAGCGACATGGTCATGTCGCGAGCAACGGGTCCAGGCCGCCACTCCGTTCCAGCGCCATCAGGTCATCACAACCGCCGATATGGCAGCCGTCAATGAAGACCTGCGGCACGGAGGTACGGCCGCCCGAGCGGTCGAGCGCCTCACGTCGTGCATCGGACCCGTTGGGCGCGTATTTTTCCTCGAAGGGCACGCCCTTCTTCTGGAACAGCGCCAGGGCGCGGGCACAGTAGGGACAGAAGTCCTGGGTATAGATTTCGATCTTCGCCATACCGCTCAGATCGGGCCGCGCGGCGTTGCGGTCAAGCCTCATCCTCAAGCCGCGGGTCGGGAACGCGTGCGGCGGCCAGCACATCCACCGAAGCGGCGCCGGCGGCCAGCAGCGCACGGGCGCAGGCATCGACGGTGGCGCCGGACGTCATGACATCGTCGATCAGCAGCACGCGCCGCCCGGCAATGCGCGGCACAGCCCCTCGGCGGACGGAGAACACGCCCTGCAGCAGCACCGCGCGCTCCGCCGCCCCCAGATCGCCCAGCGGCGGGGTATGGCGGTGGCGGCGCAGCAGGTCCGGGATCATGGGGCGATGCGCCAGCACAGCCAGGCATTTCGCCAGCAGCGCCGCCTGATTGTATCGGCGGGCGAAAAGCCGGCGCCAATGCAGCGGCACCGGTGCCAACACATCACACCGATCAAGCAGCGCCGCACCCGCGCGAGCCATCTGCACGGCAAGGGGGCCCGCGAGTTCGGGACGGTCCGCGTGCTTGAAGGGCAGGACCAGCAGACGAGACGCGGCATCATAGCGCAGCGCGGCGCGCGCAACCCGGTAGGCCGGCGCACTGCCCAGGCAGGCCGGGCACAGCCCCCCTTGGCCCGCCTGCCCGGCGTGCCGGAATGGCACCCCGCATCGGGCACAGAGCGGCGCCGTGACGCGATGCAGCCCCCGGAAGCACGTCCCGCATAGCGTGCCCTGCAGTTCCACCAGCGCATCGCAGGTCAGGCAATGCGGCGGCAGCAGAACATCCAACACACCGAGTCCCAGCCGCGAAAGTCCCAGCCGCGAGAACCCGGCGCGCAAACCCGATCGCAGGGCGCCGCTACCAAGCACCGAAGGGCGCGTCGCCGTCGCGCTCCACCGCATGGACCAGGTCGATCTCCCAGGCCAGATAGGCGCGCATCGCGTCCTCGACGCCGCTGTTGCGGTCATAGGGGCGGAGGTAGGCGTCGACGCAGGCCTCATCCGATGGCTCGAGCCGGTCCGCGAGAAGGGGCAGGCCCGCGGCCTGCCAAGCGGCCGTGCCTCCCTGCAACACGGCGACGGGCACCTTCACCAACCCCGCGATCTCCTCAGCGGCAAGGGCAGCCAGAGCAGGGTCGGGCGCGGCGATGACGATCATCCGATCATCAGGCAGACGAGCCGCCACGCTGCCGAGGCGCGTGCGAACCCCCCACTGGGCACTGGGGATATGGCCGGCCCGGAAGGCCAGCGACCGCGCCAGGTCCACAACGCTGGCGCCGCCCGAGGCGAGGAGCGCGGCCAATTCGGCGGGCGCGACGGACCGAGGGCGCGGGACCCCTGCGATATCCGCCGCCGGGCCGGGAATTTCCAGGCGGCCGGCCATGGCGTCCGTCAGGCAGAAGACCTCCCACCCCCCCAACTGACGCAGCCAGCCCGCAGTCATGGCGGCGCGGGTCCCGGTATCATCGGCCAGGACGATCCGGGCATGCCGAACCGCGACCCAAGCATCGGTGGCCTGTACCAACTGCCCCCCCGGGGCACTCACCGTCCCAAGCAGGTGGCCCCCGGCGTATTCCGAGGCGTCCCGCACATCGAGGAGGTAGGTGCTTCGGCCCGTATCGGCCTGCATCGCCGCCAGCGCGGCGCGATCGATCCACTGAACACCGGCGCCATCGGCAAAGCGACGGGCCCGGGCCAGGGTTTCCGCAGCATCGGCAGGGGTGCCATCGGCATAGCGATCGGTGCGACCGCGCTCACAGGAATAGCCCGCGAGTTCCCAGCCCATGGTGCCATTGCGCAGGGCGACGACCTTGTTCGGCAATCCGCTGCGACGAAGGCTCTCGGCCCCCAGGATGGAGCGCGTGCGGCCGGCGCAATTCACCACCACGGTGGTCGAAGCCCGCGTCAGCATGGAGGGTACGCGATAGGCGAGTTCGGCACCCGGAACATCGATGCCGCCAGGGATCGACATCATCTCGAATTCCGGCATCGGCCGGCTATCGACGATCAGGATATCCTCGCCATTCGCCTGCATCGCGGCCAGTTCGGCCGGGTCGACGGAGGGCGTGTGGTAGTGGTGCTCGACCCATTCTCCAAAGGCCTTGGACGGCACATTCACGCCGGAGAACAGCTCATACCCCGCTTCCTGCCAGGCGGGCGTGCCGCCTTCCAGGACATGGAGGTCGGTGCAGCCAAGGCTGGCTAGCACCGCGCCGAGACGCTCCGCATGGCCTTCGCCCGCATCGACACAAACGATGCGGACGCCACGGCGCGGCAGCAGTCGCGGCGCGCGCCGTTCGGCCTGGGATAAGGGGCAGGGCACGGCCCAGAACAGGTGGGAGGCGCCGAATTCGCCTTCCTCCCGCGCATCGAGGATCGCAAGTTCCCGCCCGTCACGGAGCCAGGATTTCAGCGTGGCGGGCGGGATGCTTTTCATGTGCCGGGCTCAGGCCGTGGCCTGCGACGTCGGCTTCATGAAGTTCTTGTTGTAGAGCGAAACCGTCCCGCTCACGGGGTCATAGGCCTTGCGGTTGTCGAGCTTTTCCAACGCCAGGCCATACATGTGCAGGTGGCGCGTCGGACGCTCGCCGGTGGTGTGGATGGAATGGATGTCCTCCGGCATCAGACAGATGCCGCGGCCGGGCTCGACCATCACTTCTTCACGCACATGGATGGCGCAGCGCTCAGGGTCGGTGCCGTCATCCGTCCGCGCATAGACCTTGTTCAGTTCCTGGCCGTCCACGGCGACGACCACCGCCCAGGTGGTGTGGTCATGCGGCGCGGTGCGGTTCCCAGGGTTCAGCGCGTTCATGTAGAGCGCGAAGCGGTTGCCGGCATCTTCCTGCAGCAGGTAGCGGTTGGACCCCTTCTGCCCGTCCGCAGGCGGCGGAAAGGCGGCGCTGGGGAACAGATGTTCCTGCGCCGCGAGTTCGAGCAACTCGGCGCGGATCTTCTCCAGCGCCGGGCGAGTCACTCCCTCCTGCGCCTCGATGGCGCGGATGCGGTCGATGGTCGAACCAACTGCCGCCGCGCGGGCAGCCGAGACATCGCTGGCATTCATGATGGCGTCCTCCGGGTATCGCTATGGGTTGAGCCTAGCCCGGCTTGTGGCGCAGGCGAAGCGGGAGCATCTGCAGAAGTATGGAGCAGATGCTGGTATTCGACCGAGCCCTGGTGCGGCGGCGGCGGGACAGGGCGGCACGGACCGTCGCGGCGGTGGCGCCGATCCTGGAGGGCTGCGCGGACCGGCTGCTGGACCGGCTGGATGACACGACCCGTCGCTTCAGCCGGGCGCTGGACCTGGGCGGCAGGGGCGTCGTGGCGCCCCGCCTCGCGGCGCGGGGCATCCCCTTCGTCGTCTCGGCCGACCTGTCTGCCGCGATGGTGCGCGATGCTGGTGGCTTGCCTGTGGTGGCGGATGAGGAATTTCTTCCCTTCGCCCCTTGCTCCTTCGATCTGATCGTCGCCTCCACCTCACTGCATTGGGTCAATGATCTGCCGGGGGCGCTGATCCAGATCCGCCGGGCCCTGGCGCCGGATGGCCTATTCCTCGCCTCCCTGCCCGCGCTCGGCACTTTGCAATCCCTGCGGGAGGCTTTGGCGCGGGCCGAAGCGGCGCTGCGGGGCGGCATCTCCCCCCGCATATCGCCCTTCCCCGAATTGCGGGACGGGGCCGGGTTGCTCCAGCGCGCCGGCTTCGCCCTGCCGGTCGCGGATATCGAGACGGTGCGGATCGCTTACCGGTCGCCGCTGGCCCTGCTGGCGGATTTGCGCGCGGCCGGGGAAGCCAATGCCGTCCGAGCGGCGGATCGACGGATTCCACCCCGCGCCCTGCTGCCGATGGCCGTGTCCAGCCTGCAGGAAGGGCCGGAAGGGATCGACCCCCAACTCCGCCTGATGGTGCTGACAGGCTGGTCGCCGCATGAAAGCCAGCAACAGCCCGCCAAGCCCGGCAGCGCCACCCACCGCCTGGCCGATGCGCTTGGGACGGTGGAGCATCCCGCCGGGGACAAGGCAGGCCACTAACCTTCGCCTTGCAACAAGCATCCCCGGCGCGCAAATTCCGCGCCCAAACTGGCGCTAGCAGCGGACGACAGACCATCATGGAGCAGCAGGGCATGGAGCAGCAGGGCGCGGAATCGCGCCGTATCACCATCCACCGCCCCGAGGATTTCGAGGGGATGCGCCGGGCCGGGCGACTTGCGGCCGAGACGCTCGACATGATCACCCCGCATGTGAAGCCGGGCGTGACGACCGAGCAACTTGACCGGATCATCCACGACTTCACCCTGGCCAACCACGCCATTCCGGCAACGCTGGGCTATCGCGGCTACACCAAATCCTCCTGCACCTCGATCAACCATGTCGTCTGCCATGGCATACCGGGGGAACGGACGCTGGTGGACGGGGACATCATCAATATCGATGTGACCGTCATCCTCGATGGCTGGCATGGCGATACCAGCCGCATGTATGTCGCCGGCACCGCCTCGACCAAGGCGCGGCTGCTGATGGATGTGACCTACGAATCCATGATGCGGGGCATTGCCGCCATCCGCCCGGGCGCGACGCTGGGTGATGTCGGCCACGCCATCCAGGCCCTGGTGGAGCGGCACCGCTTTTCCGTCGTGCGGGATTTCTGCGGCCACGGCATCGGGCGGCGCTTCCATGAACCGCCGAATGTGCTGCATTTCGGGCGCCCCGGCGAAGGCCCGACGCTCAAGGCCGGCATGTTCTTCACCGTCGAGCCGATGGTGAATGCGGGGCGCCCTGAGGTGAAGATCCTGGATGATGGCTGGACTGCGGTCACGCGCGACCGCAGCCTTTCCGCACAGTTCGAGCATATGGTCGGCGTGACGGAGGATGGCGTGGAGATTTTCACCCTGTCCCCCGCCGGGATGCACCGCCCTCCCTACGGGGCCTGACG
>CANJXD010000348.1 GCA_947478535.1 Acetobacteraceae bacterium | reverse complement strand
TGCATGACCAGCACCGTCGCGAGCTCGGCCCGGTGCAGCCCGCCATGCATGCCGCCACCTTCCGGCACATCCGGCGCATCGAAGGGCGCATGGCCGGGCAGGCCCCATTCATCCGCCGCCTCGCTGCCCGCGAAGGTGACGACGAGATCGGCGCTGCGGGCGTGGCCGCTGCCGAGTACCGAGAGGCCAAGCGCCTCCCCTGGCGGAAGCATCGCCGGGTCCCGCGCCAGCAGGGCCGCGCACCAGGGCTGGGTGGCGAGCCAGGCGGCCACCTGCGGCACCAGGCCAGGATCGCGGAACCACAGGCCCGGCGCCGCGGCCGGTGCGACGACGACATCGACGCCGGCGCCAAGGCCGGTGCCGGCACGGAAGCCGGCCTTCACCAGTTCATCGCGCAGCGACAGCTTGCCGCGCCCGGTGACATGGCCGTGGTCCGACAGCACGATGATGGCGATATCAGCCGCATCCGGCTGTGCATCCCGCCAGGCGATGACCTGGCCTAGGATCGCATCCGCCGCCCGCAGCGCATCCCGCGCATGCGAGGCCAGCAGCCCGCCCCAGTGGAAGGAGATGTCCGGCTCCGACAGCCAGACCAGCGTCACATCGGGGCGGAGTTCCGGCAGCACATGCTCCAGCAGGATGCGCGCGGCGTGGTCCAGGCGGGGCGCGTTGGGCACGGCGGGCGCCGGCGTTTCGCCGAAGCGGTCCCGCATCGCGATCGCGGTCGCCCCTTCGGTGTCCTCGACATTCCAGCGGAACATGCCGAGCCGGTCCGCCGCCGGGTGCAGCAGTCGCGCGGCGCCTGCCGTGCCGGCGCTGACCAGGGCGAAGGTGAGGCCCGCCGCGCCCAGCCGCTCACCCAGGCTCGGGCGTTGCAGCGGCGTCTCGCCACCCTGCGCCATGGCGAGCACATCCTCCGCCAGCTTGGTGCGCAGCAGGCGGTCCGGCGCGACCTTCGCGTCATAAAGGGTATTGGCGACCATGCCATGCCCACCCGGCCGACAGCCCGTGATGAGCGAGGGTGTCGCGACACGGGTTTCCGAGGGGAAGACGCTGCGGGCATTCGCGAAGCGCGTGCCGGCGGCGGCAAGGGCGGCCAGATGCGAGGTGGCGTCCGCCGAGACCATGTCGGGGCGGAGGCCGTCGAGGGCG
Organism: Acetobacteraceae bacterium; assembly: GCA_947478535.1. The sequence goes on along the minus strand of CANJXD010000348.1, from coordinate 5,128 downwards.
ATCATGATGAAGCGCGTCATGCCGCGGGGGTAGCGTGACCGCGCACCGCCGTGGAGGGGGCGGCGCGCGGTCTTCATGCAGACGTCACACCAAGTGCGTCACGACCCGATCTCGCCGCCATCCTTCTTCACGATGGCGATGACGGAAGGCCGCGGCGGAACGCCATCGGCGAAATCCGGCCAGCGGGTGGAAGGGCGCTCGAAGGTCGAACCGGCATCGTCGCCGGGGTGCTGGATGGCAAGGAACAGCGTGCGGCTGTCCGGCGTGAAGCAGGGGCCGCAGACCTCGGCCCCGGTCGGCGCCTGGTAGAACAGCTTCGTCAGGGCGCGGCCGTAGCCCGTGGTATCCGCGGCATAGACGCCATCGGCAACACCCGCGGCGCTCGGGGCGCCGTCGGTGGCGATCCAGATCCGGCCCTTGCTGTCGAAGGCGCAATTGTCGGGGCAGGACAGCCAGCCATTCTCGCTGGTGGCGCGGTGGTAGCGCGCCCCGGCATCGAGGCCAGGCTTGCCGGCCATCAGGAAGATCTCCCACCGGCCTTCCAGCGCCGCGTGGTCCACCGCCGCGGTGCCGGCGCCGGGGGGGATGATCTCGATGACATGGCCGTGGATATTGGCGGCGCGCGGATTGGCGCGATTCTGCTGCTGCGCCGTGCGGGAGGAATTGTTCGTCAGCATCACATAGACGCGGCCATTGGACGGGTTCACTTCCACGTCCTCGGGGCGGTCCATCGGCGTCGCCTGCAGCAGGTCGGCGGCGCGGCGCGTGTTGATCAGCACATCGGCCTGGTTGCTGAAGCCGTTCGCCTCGACCAGCGGGCCCTGGCCGTGCACCAGCGCCAGCCACTCCACCTTGCCGTCATCCTGCAGGCGGGCGACGTAGAGCGTGCCGTCATCCAGCAGGTCGCGGTTGGCGGCGCGGTCGTTCGGGTTCCAGGGGCGGGCGGTGACGAACTTGTAGACGTAGTCGAAGCGCTCATCGTCGCCCATGTACATCACCACGCGGCCATCCGGCGCCACGGCATGGGTCGCCCCTTCATGCTTGAAGCGGCCGAGCGCGGTGCGCTTCACCGGCTGGCTGGTGGGGTCATAGGGGTCGAATTCGACCACCCAGCCGAAGCGGTTCGGCTCATTCGGTTCCTTGTCGAGGTTGAACCGATCCTCGAACCGGCCCCAGCCATAGGTCGCCTCGGCCTGGATGCCGTAGCGTCGATAGCTGGCCGCCTGGGCGCCGGTGGTGGCCGCCGCGCCGCCGAAATACTGGTTGAAATTCTCCTCGGCGGTGATGACCGTGCCCCAGGGCGTGTTGCCGCCGGCGCAGTTGTTCAGCGTGCCGAGCACGAGGGCCCCGGTGGGGTCGGCCGCGGTGCGCAGCAACGCATGGCCCGCCGCGGGGCCGCTGACGCGCATCGGCGTCTCGCCGGTGAGGCGGCGGTTGTAGCGGCTGTCCGGCACCACGGCCCAGCGGCCCTCCGTGCGGCGGATTTCAACCACCGACATGCCATGCGCCAGAAGTTCCGTCCGCGACTGGGCGGCGGTGGTGCGCAGCCGCGCCCCGCGGCCGCTGCCGATGCCGGGGAACATCAGCTGCGTGTCGGTGTATTCGTGGTTCACGCAGAGCAGGCCGTGGTCGGAGGCGGTGGCGCCGAGCGGCAGCGGGCGGAAATCGACGAAGTCGTTATTGTACCCGAACTGCGCGGCCTGGCTTTCCGGAGTCTGGGCGGCGGGGTTGAAGGCCGGCGCGCCCGGCAGGACGGCATCGCCCCAACGGATCACGGTCTGGATTTCATAGCCTTCCGCCACCGTATCCCGCTGCGCCATGGCGTGACGGATTTCCTGGAAACCGAGGGTGGATGGGCCACCGTTCGCGGGCGAGGCCGAGGTCTGCGCCAGGGCCGGGCCGGCCGCATCCAGTAGTTGTTCCGCCAATACCGCGGCACCCAGGCCGAGCGCCGCGGCGCGGCGCGACAGGCGACGTTCGATCAGGTCCCCAATCGTCTGGCGCGGGGCGGGGTTGCTGCCGATATCCTCGATCTCAATCGGCTTGGCATGGGGCTGGTTCGTATCGGGCATCGTCGTCTCGCCTTTCGTCGCGGCGGCGCGGTGCGCCGTTGCGGCGGAGGCTTAGACAAGGGCTGCGAAACGCCGATGACCGCGGCGTGAAGCTTTGGCGTCGGATCGACTTCCGAAATGCGTCAGCCAGGAGGCATACGGGGGAGCGACTTGGTCCCGGGTGGGACGGCAGGGACGGGAAGCGCGTGCAGGTCAGCCCACCCAAAAGCGGCCCTGCCCCTGTCATTCCCGCTTCAGCCCGAGACGGCGAACAGCCGTTCGATCTCAGGCTCCACCAGTACTGCGGTCACGGCACGGTTGATGCGTTCCATCGCCCCGGGCGGGGTCGCGCCCAGGGCGAAGCGGCCGACCCAGCTGGTGATGTCGTAGCCGGGCAGGCCGCTCTCAGCGAAGGTGGGCACCGCGTCCAGGCCCGGCCAGCGTTCCGCAGCGGTGACGCCAAGCGCCCTCAGGCTGCCGTCGCGGACCAATCCGAGGATGGATGCGTCAGCGATCGCCACATCGACATGGCGCGCCAGCAGCGCCGTCGCGGCGGGGCCGGATCCGCTGAAGGGCATGTGGAGCAGGTCCACCCCCGCGGTTGCCATCAGCGCCTCCATCGCGCGATGCGAACTGGTGCCGACAGCGGTGGAGGCGAAGGTCACTTCGGCGCTCCAGGCACGGCTGTCCGCGCCGCTTGGTCCGGCGCGGCAGGCGGAACTCTTCGCCACCCTCGACCTGCTGGAGGTCCGCATCAGCCAGCACCGGTCGGAGCAGGGCGGCGGATCGGGCTGATGCCGACGACGCGGGAGCGGGACGCGAGAGTGGCGCGCGGGAAGCGCGCCCCACCCTATTCCGGCGTGATGCCCGACTCGCGGATGACCGTGGCCCAGCGCCCGTGGTCGCGGGCCACGAGTTCGGCGAATTCCTGCGGTGTCGCCGGCGCCGGGGTCATGCCCTGGGCGCTCAGCAGCCGGACGGTCGCGGGATCGGCGAGCCAGGCGTTGATGTCGGCGTTGAGGCGGCGGACCAGCGGCTCCGCCAATCCGGCCGGACCGAGCAGCCCGTACCAGAGGTCCGCCTGCACACCCGCGAAGCCGGCCTCCACCAGTGTCGGCACCTCCGGCGCCACCGAGGCGCGGGCTGCGCTGCCCACCGCCAGCATGTGGATGCGCCCGGCTTGCGCCAGGGGCAGCGCGGTGTGGACCGGCAGGAACATCGCGGCCACGCGACCACCGATCAGGTCCGTCACCGCCGGGGCAGAGCCGCGATAGGGGACGTGGTTGAGTTGCACCCCCGCCGTCAGCGAGAACAGCGCCATCGCCAGGTGCTGCGGCGTGCCGTTGCCGGGCGAGGCATAGTCCAGCGCCCCGGGTCGGGCGCGGGCAAGGGCGGCGAAGGCCGCGGCATCGCGCGCCGGAACCTCGGGGTGGACGACCAGGGCAAGGTCGCCGCGCGACAGCAGCGCCACCGGCGCAAAGGCGTGGATGGGGTCGTAGGGCACCTGGCGGAACAGGCTGGGGTTCATCACGAAGGTATTCGGCTGCACCATGAAGGTGCGGCCATCTGGCGCGGCGCGCGCCACCGTCGCCGTACCGATATTGCCGGAGGCGCCGGCGCGGTTGTCTACCACCACCGGCTGGCCCAGCCGTACCGTCAGGAAGGGCGCCAGCAGGCGGGCAAGCGTGTCCGGCCCTGTGCCGGGGGTGTAGGGGACGACCAGCGTGACGGGTCCGTCTGGCGTCTGCGCCCGGGCCGGCGGGGCGAGGGCCGGCCAGGCGAGGACCGGCAGGGCGAGAGCGAACGGCGCGGCCAGGGCAGCGCGGCGGCGTATGGACATCGGTTTCCTCCGATCGAGTGTTGTGTCGCGGCCCAGCCTTTGGGGGTATCGAGCCTTTTGGGGGTAACCAGCCTCAGCGTCGTACACTGGCCCAAGGCCGGGCTTTGCTCCAGAGTGCGTTGCATGGTCCGGGAAGGATGAGTGGCGCTGCGACCGAAGGAACCCAGGGCGCGCGAGGAGGATCTGGCCGCGCTCTATGCCCGACCGGGGTTCCAGTTCCGCCGGGCACACCAGGTCGGGCTGTCGATCTTCGCCGAGGAATGCGCGGGGCTCGATCTCACCACCACGCAATACGGTATTCTCGTCGCCCTGGCGGAGCGACCGGGGATGGATCAGATCGGGCTGGGCACGGCGCTCGGGCTCGACCGGTCCACCACCACCGCGGTCGTGGACCTGCTGGAGACCCGCACGCTGTTGCGGCGCGAACGCCACGCCACCGATGGCCGCCGCCGGGTGCTGACCCTGACACCGGCGGGGCTCGCCCTGCTGCGGCACGCCAGCGCGGCGACGGCGCGGGCGCGGGAGCGTCTGCTGCACCCGCTGACGGCGCAGGAACGGGCGACGCTGCGCGCCCTGCTCGACCGCCTGCTCGACCATCATGACCTGGCGGTGCGTGTCCCCTTGCGCCGGCCACCCCCAGCCGACTGAAGGGCGACTGGTTCAGGAGGCTGTGGCCCTTGCCAGCACCGCATCGGGATCGGCGGTGCCGCCGGCCCAGGCGACGAACTGGTCAGGACGGATCAGGATATGGTCGGCGGCATAGTCGGCGCGGATCGCCGCGCCGATCTCCAGGATATCGAGCGGCAGGCCGCGGCGCGCGGCGGCCGCTCGGAAGGCCTGCGCCAGCCCGCCCTCGGCGTCAGCGGTCAGCAGCGTGAAGCCGTGGCCGAGAGACGCATAGACATTGGCGCCCGAAGCCAGTGGGCGCGGTGACAGGTGATGGCCGGGGCGCGCGGCGAATTGGTGCGACCCCACAGCGCTGCTCCGCCCGTCCGGCGGCCCGAAGACGATGGGCGAGCCCTCGTAATGCGGCTCGAAGGCGGCGACTTCCGATTTGGCGCCGCTGGTTCGCTCGGCCCAGGCCACCTCGAAGCCCGCGCGGTCGCGCTCCGGGTCCTGGGCCGCGAGGAAGTCCCGGTCGGCGTGGATCGCGCGCTCGATGAAGTCCCGCGCGGTGGAGGCGAAGACGGGCTGGCGCTCATCCGAGTAGCTGTCGAGCAGCGCGGGGCCGCCCCAG
>CANJXD010000347.1 GCA_947478535.1 Acetobacteraceae bacterium | reverse complement strand
GCGGGTCGTGGCGGCGCCCGGGTCGTGCGGAATGGTGAGGAGGTCCTTGGCGCGGAGTTGTCGAGAACCACCACTATGGCGCGCCAGGGGAAAAACTTCGAGACCGTCCCCCAGCCCGGCGCGGGTGCACCAGCGCGGGGCAAGGCGGGGAAGGCCGAGCCTCCCCCGCCTGCGCCTTCGCCCGCCTCAGGCGACCTCGACGCTCGCCACGAAGCCACGCACTTCCTGGGTCAGTTGCTCCGCCTGGCGGGAGACGTCGGTGGCGGCGCCGAGTACCTGTTCAGCCGCCGCACCGCTGTCATTCGCGGCCAGGGTGACGCCCCGGATATCGGTGCCCACCTTCTGCGTCGCCTGCACGGTCTGCTGGACGCTGCGCGCGATGTCCTGCGTCGCGGCGCCCTGTTCCTCCACCGCGGCGGCGATCAGGCTGGCGATCTGGCTGACCTCCTCGATCCGCGTCGCGATGGCCTGGATGGCGGCCACCGCATCATTCGTCGCGGCCTGCATGCTGCCGACCTGGGCGCCGATCTCCTCCGTCGCGCGCGCGGTCTGCCCGGCGAGCGACTTCACCTCGGAGGCGACGACGGCGAAGCCCTTGCCGGCCTCTCCCGCGCGGGCTGCCTCGATGGTGGCGTTGAGGGCGAGCAGGTTGGTCTGGCCGGCGATGGTGGTGATGATGCCGACGACATCGCCGATCCGCTGCGCGCCGGTGGCCAGGGCCTGGACCGTGGCGTTGGTGCGCCGCGCATCGTCCACCGCCGCGCCGGTGATGCGGGCGGATTGCGTGACCTGACGGCTGATCTCCCCGATCGAGGCGCTCAGCTGTTCCGCCGCCACGGCGACGGTGCGGACGCGGTCATTCGCCTCGGTCGCCGCGGCGAGGACGCTGTCGGCCCTCTCATGCGTCTGCGCGGCCGACCCGCGCATGGAGCGCGCGGTCTTCTCGAGTTCCGCCGAACGGCCGGCCAGCAGGGCGACGGTGCCGCCCACCTTGGTCTCGAGGTTGGCGAGCAGGGCGCGCAGCGTGCGCTGGCGCTCGGCCGCGGCGTCCGTCTTCAGGCGTTCCTGGTCGGCGCTCAGACGGGCGGAGTCCGCCATGCTTGCCTTGAAGACGGCGACGGCCTTGGCCATGGCGCCAACCTCATCGGCGCGGTTCTGGCCGGGGATGGCGGCATCGAGGTCGCCGCGCGCCAGGCGCATCATCGCATCGGCCAGGCGGCGCAGCGGGGCGACGGCCCGCATCGACCAGGCGGCGATGCCGGCGCCGAGCAGCAGGCCCGCGCCCACCAGGGCGGCCATCAGCATCTGGAAGCCTTCCGCGATGCCGCGTGCTTCCGCGGCGACGATACGGTTCTTCTCCTCCTCCAGGTCGATGAAGCGGTTGATGCGGGCCAGCCATTCCACGAAGGCCGGGCGGGCCTGTTCCATCAGCACCGTCTGCGCCGCCGCCGCGTCACCGCGCTGACGGGCGTCGATGACCTGGCGGATCAGCGGCATGGTGCGGGCCTCGATCTCCTTGATCGAGGCGAGGATGGCCTGTTCCTGCGGCGTGACGCCGGTACCGGCCGCCATGATGGCATCGAGCGGCGTGGCGCTCCGGGCGTAGAAGGCCTCGAGCCGGGTGATGTCGGCCAGCGCGGCTTCGCGCTCCGCCGGCGTGGAAACCAGCACGACGTCGCGCAGGCTGATGGCGCGATCATGCACGCTGCCGCGGAAGTTGATGGCGTGGCGCTGCTTGACGCTGTTCACGTCGTTGATGGCGGCAAGGCTGGCATTGATGGCGTTGACGCGGTTCGCCGCGATGACGCCGAGCGCCACCATGAGGACGAGTACGAAGCCGAATCCCACGGAAAGACGCAGGCCGATGCTGGCGCTCCCGGTGCTGTTGGCACCGGCGGCACTGACGGAGGGGGACATGGTAGGGAAATCCTCGGTTGGCCGGCGTGAAGTCGGTCGGGCGCCGTCACGGCGCGACGCGTTCGCGCCATGAAGCGGAGCATACGTCCGAAGTTGCTAACGGCCTGGGACCAGATCACCCAGTCGAGGATTGTCGGGATTCGTTGAAGGGAATGGCTGGCCGCCCTACCGCCTGTCGGCGCGAGGATCCAGCGCGTCCCGCAGCCCGTCGCCCACCAGGTTGAAGGCGAGCACGACAATAAAGATCGCCGCCCCCGGCGCGATGGCGAGCCACGGCGCGCCATCGAGGAAGCGTTGGGCACTGTTCAGCATGGAGCCCCAGGAGGGCGCCGGCGGCTGCTGCCCGAGGCCGAGGAAGGACAGGGACGCCTCGGCGATGATAGCCTCCGCGATCGCCAGCGTGCCCTGCACGAGCAGGGGTGGGACGATGTTCGGCAGCACATGCACCACCGCCGTCCGCCACGGCGGATTGCCGAGGCTGCGGGCGGCTTCCACCCAATCCGTGCTTTTCGCCTCCAGCGCCATGCCGCGGGAAAGGCGGACGAAGACCGGGCTCGCGGTAATGGCGATGGCGATCATCGCGTTCTGCAGCGCCGGACCCAGGAAGGCCGCCAGGGCGATGGCAAGGATCAGGAAGGGCACGGAGAGCATCGCATCCGCGATGCGGCTGATCAGCGCATCCACCCAGCCGCCCGCCAGCCCCGCGACGAGGCCGATCGGCACGCCGATGGCGACCGCGCCGAGCACGGACAGCACACCCGCCATCAGCGAGGCCCGCGCCCCCCAGATGAGGCGGGAGAGCACATCCCGGCCGTTCTCATCCGTGCCGAACCAGTAGAGCTCCGACGGCGGCTTGCGGATGCGGGTCCAGGATGTGGCGATGGGGTCATAGGGCGCGATCCAGGGGGCCAGCGCCGCGATCAGCACGAAGCCCACGACGACCACCAGCCCCACCACGGCGAGCTTGTGGCGGAAGAAGCGGCGCAGCGCGCGGCGCGCCGGTGATTGGCCAACTTCCATGACCGGGGCCTGCACGGGCATGGCGTTCGCGGTGCTGCTGCTCATGCCTGCCTCAGCCGCGGATTGACCGCCATGTAGAGGATATCCGCGAGCAGGGAGAGCGTGACGAAGATGAGCGCCGTCGCCAGCACCACGCCCTGCACCACCGGGTAGTCCCGGTTGAAGACGGCATCCACCACCAGCTTGCCGAAGCCGGGGATGGTGAAGATCTGTTCCGTCAGCACCGCGCCAGCCAGCAGGCGGCCGAACTCGATGGTGCCGAGCGTGACCACGGGGATCAGCGCGTTGCGCAGCGCGTGCTTCCAGATCACGACCGTCTCCGAGACGCCCTTGGCGCGCGCGGTGCGGACATAATCCTGGCTCAGCGCCGTCAGCATGGCCGCCCTGGTGTGGCGCATCAGCACGGAGGCGACGCCGGTGCCGAGCACGAAGGCCGGCATGATGGTGGTGGCGAGCGACTGCACCGGGTCTTCCCACAGCGGCACATAGCCCGAGGGCGGCAGCCAGCCGAGTTCGACGCTGAACAGCAGGATCATCATGATGCCGAGCCAGAAATTCGGCGTCGAGATGCCGAACAGCGCGATGCCGTTCGCCGCCCAATCCGTCGGCGTATCGCGCCGCACGGCCGAGAGGATGCCAAGCGGCACGCCGATCAGCACGGCGATGATGAAGGACATCGTCGCGAGTTGCATGGTGACCGGCAGCTTTTCCAGGATCAGCTGGGTGACCGGCATCCGGATGCGCCAGGAGAAACCGAAATCCCCCTGCAGGACGTTGCCGACCCAGTAGAAATACTGCTCCACGATCGGGCGATCGAGGCGCAGTTCCTCCCGGATCTGCTGAAGCACCAGCGGGTCCCCGCGCTCCTCCCCGGCGAGGATCAGCGCCGGGTCGCCCGGCATCAGTTGCTGCAGGCCGAAGATCATGAAGGAGAGGATGACCAGCGTCGGGATGATCTGCCCGAGGCGTCGCAACAGCCAGGCCCACATGCTCAGGCGTTCCTTCCGATCTTCGGTCTGTCAGGCATCGGCGCCTCAGTTCAGCCGCAGGTCCTGCAGGCGGATCAGCCCGTCCGGCACCGGCCGGAAGTTCTGCAGCCGCGCCGTGTGGCCGACAATGTTCTTGCGGTGCCAGAGGTAGATCAGCCCGCCATCGCGCTGCCGTTCCTGCCACATCTGCTCATAGAGCGAGAGGCGGCGGGCCTGGTCGGATTCGACGCGGGCCGCGTTCAGCAGCCGGTCCACGGTCGGGTTGCTGTACTTGCCGTCGTTCTGCGGGCCCTGGCTGTGGATGAAGGTCCAGATGTTGCCATCGGGGTCGCTGCGACCGGACCAGGCCAGAAGGTAGGTCTCGAATTCCCCGCGCACCGAGGCCTGGAGGGAGGAGGCGAATTCCATCGCGTTCAGCCGCAGCTCGAAGCCGGCTTCGCGCACCATGGCCTGGATCACCTCCCCCACCTGGCGCAGGTCGGGGTTGTTCGGGACCGTCATTTCCACCGCCAGCGGCGTGCGCACCCCGGCCTCGGCCAGCAGGGCGCGGGCACGGGCGATGTCGCGCGTGCCGGGCTGGATGCTGCGGACGTGGAAGGGGTTGGAAGGCGGCACGGCCTGGGCGGTCGGCGTGTACTGGCCCTCATAGACCACCTGATTGATCACGGCACGGTCGATGGCGAGTTCGAAGGCGCGGCGCACCCGCGGGTCCTGCCCCATCGGCGTCTGCGCCCGCGCGCCGTTGCCGACATTGATGGTGATGCCCTGGTAGCCGAGTTCGTCGGAGACGGTGACGCGCAGGCGGCTGTTGCGGGTGACCTGGCGGACGTCATCGGGCTCGATGGTCTGCACCATCTCCAGCGCGCCGGATTGCAGGTTGGCGAGGCGGACGGTGCTGTCCGGGATGGGCTGGTAGGTGACGCGGTTCAGGTGGATGCGCCCGGCGTCCCAATAGTCCGGGAAGCGTTCCACCACGATGCGGTCCTGCGCCACCCGTTCGACGAAGCGCATGGGGCCGGCACAGATGGGGCGGTTGCCGAAGTTGCGGCCGGCGGCCTCCGCGGCGCGGGGGCTGATGATCATGCCGGCGCGGTCGGTCAGCTGGCTGACGAAGGGCGCGAAGGCCTCCCGCAGCTTGATGCGCACGGTCTGCGGGTCCACCACCTCGGCGGAGGTCATGGAATTGATCTCGCCGCGGCGGAAGCTGCCCTGCATCGTCAAGTGGCGGTTCAGGGAATAGACGACGCTCTCGGCCGTCATCGGGTCGCCATCGTGGAACTTCACGCCCTGGCGCAGCGTGACGATGAGCGTCGTCGGGTCTTCCCAGCGATAGCCGGTGGCGAGCTGGGGGATGATCTCCATCCGGTCGTTGATGTCGAACAGCTTGTCGCAGATGCCGGCGAAGACGATGCGGCCGACGAAGGTGCGGGCCAGCGTCGGGTCGAGGATATCCGGGTCCTCCCGCAGGCCGATGCGGAAATTCTGCGCCTGGGCGGGCGCGGCGGCGAGGGCCGTGAGGGCGAGAAGCCCCGCGGCGATCGTCTTGCGGATCATGTCCTGTCTCCCTGCGGATTCTGGCTGTCGGTGAAATAGGCCTGGAGGCGCTTCAGGCGTTCGCCACCGGCATCGCGTTCGTGCCGCGCCGTGGCGGGGGGAAGTTCCGCCTGCAAATGGCAGGCAGCGCGGTGGCCGTTATCGGCCAATGGCGGCAACTCGGCCGCGCAGATCGGCGCCGCATAGGGGCAGCGGGTCCGGAAGCGGCAGCCGGAGGGCGGGTTGATCGGGCTCGGTACATCGCCTTCGAGCAGGGCGGCGCCGGGCCTACCCTCGGCCTTGCCCTGCCCCGGCACGGCGGCGAGCAGAGCACGGGTGTAGGGGTGCTTCGGGTGCGAGAAAACCTCGGCCGCCGGCCCTTCCTCGACGATCTTCCCGAGATACATGACGGCCACGCGATCCGCGATGTGGCGGACCACGCCGAGATCGTGGCTGATCAGCACGAAGGTCAGGCCAAGCTCGCGGATCAAATCCTGCAACAGGTTGATGACCTGCGCCTGCACGGAGACATCGAGCGCGCTGACCGGTTCATCCCCGATGATCAGCTTCGGCCCGCTGGCAAGCGCACGCGCGATGGCGATGCGCTGGCGCTGCCCGCCGCTGAATTCATGCGGCCAGCGCCGCGCGAGTTCCGGCCGCAGCCCGACGCGGGACAGCAATTCGGCGACGCGGTTCGCCTCCCCCGACCGTGGCACGATGCCGTGCAGGCGCAGCGGTTCCGCGACGGCCTGTTCCACCGTCATCCGCGGATCGAGGCTGGCGAAGGGGTCCTGGAAGATCAGTTGCATGTCGCGCCGGCGACGACGGAGATCGCCTGCGGACAGGCCGCACAGGTCCTGGCCCT
>CANJXD010000346.1 GCA_947478535.1 Acetobacteraceae bacterium | reverse complement strand
CTATCGGGAAGCGGTGCCGGAAGTGGAATTGGCGGAGGGCATTTCCTACGCCATGTTCCCCGGCAGCATCCCGAATTTCGTCGATGCCTGCGGCGTCTGGCAGGGCATGATCGAACGCGGCGAAGTGCCGGCTTCCGAGGCATTTCGTCTGTGGGGCGCGGCGGCGAAGCAACAGGAGGGATTCGGGTGATGCAGTCCATCGTGCCGCCGGGGATGGAGAATTTTCCCCGCGATTCCGGCTATTCGCCGGGCCTCGTCTGCAACGGCTTCCTGTTCATGGCGGGCCAGCTGGGTCGTGACGCCGCGATGCAGGTCATCGCGGACCCCGAGGCGCAATTCGCGCGGGCCTGGGAGAATGTCGGCCGCGTGCTGCACGCGGCGGGGCTGACGGTGGCGGATATCGTCGATATCACCAGCTTCCACGTCGGCCTGCAGCAGCATATCGGCCTGTTCAAGCGCGTGCGGGACCGCTTTCTGCAAGGCTACACGCCACCCTGGACGGCGATCGGCATTGTCGAGCTGTCGCGGCCTGGCTTGCTGGTGGAAATCAAGTGCACAGCGAGAATGCGCTGACTTTCCCTTCCCCGCTTTGGGGGGGAGGGTGGCTGAGCGGAGCGAAGCCGTGTGGGGGTGCGACGGACCCCACCGGCCCAGACCCCACACTTCTCGACGCTGATGCACGCACGACCATGGAGAGACGTTGATGACCCTGCCGCGCATCCTGCTGTTCGCGCCGGCCAATGTCGCGCGGCGCGCCGAAGGGGCCATGGCATCGGCCGCCGATGCCGCGATCCTCGACCTCGAGGATGCGGTGCCGCCCGGCGAGAAGCTCGCGGCGCGGGATGCGCTGACGGCGCTGCTCGCCACCCCGCGCGCGGCGGGCGGGCCGCGGCGCTATGTGCGCGTCAACGCGGCCTCCACGCCGCTGTGCCTCGGGGATCTGCAGGCGGCGCTGGCGGCGGGTGCGGAAGGCATCATGCTGCCGAAGGCGGAAAGTGCGGAGGGCATCCTCGCCTTCGCCTGGGCGATGCGCCAGCTCTGCGGCGCGCTCGGGCGGGATCCCGCAGGCATCGAATTCCTGCCGCTGGTGGAGACCGCGCGCGGGTTGATGGCGCTGCCGAACCTGCCCTGGCGGGAAGCTGGCGCGCAGCGCGTGGCGCTCGGCACGGTGGACCTGCTGGCGGATTTCGGCACCGGGGCTGCCGATGCCGCCGCCGCCATCCTGCATGCGCAGCGCGTCTGCGTCGCCGGGTCCCGCGCGGCGGGACTCGCGGCTCCCATTGATGGCGTGCACCTCGATGTGCGGGATGCCGTTGGTGCCGAGGCGGCGATGCGGGAATCGGCGGCGATCGGCTTCGGCGCCAAGCTCGCCATCCATCCCGCGCAGATCGCGCCGCTGCGCGCCGGCCTGGTGCCGCCCGCCACCGAACTCGCCTGGGCACGAGAGGTCGTCTCGGCCTATGCGGCGGCGCAGGCGGCGGGGTCTGGCGCCATTACCGTCGCCGGCAAGCTGGTGGATGAACCCGTCGCCAAGCGCGCCCGCGAATTGCTGGCGATGGCGGGCGAAAGCTGACCACCTTCACCCCAGATCGGGCAGGTCCACCCAGCGCCGCTCGGCGTGGCTGCGATAGGCGGCCTCGGCGAACTGCACGCCCTTGGCGCCTTCCAGCAGGGGATAGGGGAAGGGCGCGTCCTCCACGACGTGGCGGATGAACAACTCCCACCCTGCGCGGTAGCTGGGGGTGGGGTTGGCCTCCACCGGCACGGGCTTCCAGTCATCGAAGAAGCTGTGCGTCGTGCGGATGGCGGCGGAGACGGCCTGGTGGGGCGTGTCGGCCTCGGTCTGGATCCAGCATTCGAAGGGGCCACCGACGGCGGAGGCCTTGGTGCCGTCGATCTGCACCTGAATGCCGGCATCGCGCCGCACGCGCGTCGCCCAGCTCGAATTGATGGAGGCGATGACGCCGCCCTCCAGCTCGACCTTCGCGAAGACGCTGTCCTCGACATCCACGGTATAGGGCTTGCCGGCTTCATCGAGCCGCTTCGGCACCTGCGTGCGCGCCACGGCGGAAACCGCGCGCACCGGGCCTACCAGGTGGTCGAGCATGTACCGCCAATGCGGGAACATATCGAGGATGAGGCCGCCGCCATCGGCCTTGCGGTAGTTCCACGAAGGCCGCTGGCAGGGATGGATTTCGCCATCGAAGATCCAGCGACCCATCTCCAGCCGCACCTCCAGCAACTGGCCGAGCGCGCCGGAGCGCACCAGGGATTGCAGTGCGGCGAAGCCCGGCAGGAACAGCTTGTCCTGCACCGTGCCGGCCTTCACGCCCGCGGCCTTCACTGCGGCGACGAGACCGAGCGCGGTGGCGAGGTCTCCGGCGATCGGCTTGTCGGTATAGATGTGCTTGCCCGCCGCGATGGCGCGTCGCAGCACGGGCACGCGGGCGCCGGTCGCGCCGACATCGAAGAACAGCGTGTCGTCCGGATTGGCCAGCGCGCCCTCAAGGTCCGTGGTCCAGCGCGCCACGCCGAAGGCTTTCGCCACCGGCTCCAGGCGTTCCGCCGAGCGGCCGACCAGGATGAGGTCCGGGATCACCCGGTCCCCGTTCGAGAGCGGCAGCCCGCCTTCCGCCCGCATGGCGATCAGGCCGGGCAGGTGCTGCCGCCGCGCCAATTCGCCGGTGGCGCCGTTGATGATGATGCCGAGCCGGCGGTCAGCCATGGTGGGTGGTCCTGGTGATGGAAAGCGAGGGGGAGGGACGCTAGGCGAAGGCCGGGGCGGCGTCCACGCATGGCTCCCTAAAGCAATGCCTTTGCGCCGCCCCCCTGCGAACCCTATGATTGCCGCGCGGCGCCGGTCGATAGGGGGTCGATCGGCGATGCCGGGGTGCCACGGTGGTGCCCGGCTGCCGGATACGCGTATGAGCGGCCACGGGCCGCGGGCGGGGGCCATGCTGCCGACGGAGCTTTCTGGCAAGTACGAGGAGCGCGGCGCGCTCGGGGCCGGAGCCATGGGCTCCGTCGTCGAAGCCTTCGATCGGATGATCGAGCGGCGCGTCGCGGTGAAGCTCGTGCGCCTGCCGAGCGGCGGCGATGCGGAGGATCTGGAAGCCCATGCCCGCTTCCGCCGCGAAGCCCAGGCGGCGGGCCGGCTGAGCCACCCCAACATCGTCGGTGTCTATGACTACGGCGAGAATGCCGACACGGCCTGGATCGTCATGGAGCTGGTGGAGGGCGGCTCGCTCAAGGCCATCCTTGACCGGGCCGAACGCATGCCGGTGGCCGAGATCGTGCGCGTGATGGATGAGGTGCTGGCGGCGCTGGCCTATTCGCATGGCCGCGGCGTCGTGCACCGGGACATCAAGCCGGCGAACATCATGCTGGCCGCTGACCGGTCGGTGAAGATCGCGGATTTCGGGATCGCGCGGATCGAGAATTCCTCGATGACGCAGGTCGGCACCGTGATGGGCACGCCAAGCTACATGGCGCCTGAGCAGTTGCGGGGCGAGCCGGTGGATGCGCGCGCCGACATCTGGGCGGCCGGCGTGGTGCTGTATCAGTTGCTGACCGGCGAGAAGCCCTTCGAGGGCAACTACACCGCCCTGATGCATCGTGTGCTGAACACCGAGCCGCTGCCGCCGAGCCAGCTTGCCGTCAGCGTGCCGGCTGCCTTCGATCAGGTGATCGCCCACGCCTTGGCCAAGCGGCCCTCCGACCGCTTCGCCAGCGCCAGTGCCTTCGCCGAGGCGATTCGCGCCGCCGGCCGCGCCACGGGTGCCGTGCCCGCTACGGAAGCAACTGGCAGTTTCGGTTTCGCCGGCGCCGGCCCGCTGCCGGGGCTGGATGACGCGACAATGGTGGCCGGCGGCACCCGTGGCCCGATGCCGGCGCCGAAGCCACCCATGCCCGCAGCCCCCGCAACGCCTGGGCCGGCCGCTCCGGCGGGGGGTGGCGGGTCCAAGGCACCGCTGCTGATCGGTGGCGGCCTGGCCGTGCTGGTCGCCGCCGGGGCGGCGTTCTTCCTGCTGCAACCGGCGCCCCCCCCCGCCGTGGTGGCGGTGGCGCCGAGCACCGTCTCGCCGCCAGCGCCGCCGCCGCCCGGGCCACCTGCTCAGACGACGCCGTTGCAGACAGCCCCGGTCCAGACAGCCCCATCGGTGCCGCAGCCACCGGCACCCTCCGTGGCGCCGGCGCCGACGGTGCAGATGCCGCCTTCGCCACCGCCATCCGGCCCAGCGCCGCTCTCGCCGCCGTTCTTCGTGGTCCCCACGCCACAGCCGCAGGTCCCGCAACCGCCTGCCCCCAGCCTCGGCGTGCTGGCCCCGCCGGCCTCTGTGCCCGCCGCACCGCCCGCCCTGCCGGCCGCGCCGATGCTGGCCACGCCAGTGCCGGGGCCGATCGCCACCCCGGCGCCCTTCACGCCGCCGCCAGCGCCGGTACAGCCAGCGCCGTCCCAACCCGCTCAGGCGCCCCAGCCCCAGCCCCAGCCCCAGCAGCAGGCGGCACTGCCCACTCCGGCGCCGATGCCTGCCCCGGCGCCAACCCCGGCACCGATTGTCGCGCCGGTGGCGCCGCGGATCGACTTCCGGGCGGCAGCCCAGGCCGCGACCAGCAGCGCGCCGTGCAGCCTGCTCGCTGGGGCTGGGACGGATAGCGCGCTGACTGTCACCGGCGTCATGCGGCGGGGAGGGGACGCTGCGCTGCGCCGCGTGCTCACCGAACGGGGCGTGCCGCCGCAGGCCGCGACGCTGCGCGTGCAATCCTTCGAGGGACCGTATTGCGGCATGCTCGATGTGCTGCGCCAGGTCGCGGTGGGGGTGGATGAGGCGCCGCGCGTGGACCTCGTCGGCACCATGCCGCTGCAACTCGGCGACCTGCTGCGCCTTGATGTGCAGATGCCGGACCGGGCGGGATATCTCTACGTCAGCTATGTCATGAAATCGAACGAGATCGTGCACCTCGTCCCGTCGCAGCCCCAGGGGGCCGGGGCGCGGCTGCGGCTCGGCGATCCTCGGGCCGGCTTTGCGGGGTGGGAGGTGGATGAACCCTTCGGGACGGACCTGATCGTGGTCTTCGCCTCCGAACGCCCGCTTTTCCCGCAGCCCCGCCCGGTGATCGAGCCCGTGGACGACTACATCGCCGCCCTCGGCATCGCGCTCCGCGATGCCCGCACCCAGCGGAGCCGCGTGACTGCCCGGGCGATCGTGGTGGAGACCGTGCAGAAGCGATAGGGCGGAAGGGGTAGGCCCGCCTCACTCCATCGGTGGCGCGCCGTTGCGGAACAGGGCGCGCAGCCGTTCCAGCTGCGCGTCCGTCATGCCGACATGCGCGGCGGTGAAGAAGCGCTGGTCGGGCGTGTGCAGCAGATAGGCCTGCGTCTCGTCCAGCATCACTTCCTCATTCGCGCTGTCATAGCCTTCCCGGCGGAGGAACTGGCGGAACGCGGCGCGTTCCGCCTCGGTCAGCACGGTGAACCAGACGTGGCGGATATGCTGGGCATAGGCGGGGCGCGTGGCGAACAGCCCGTGGCTCAGCTCATGGCGCAGGATGCTGGTCCGCGCACCGGCATCCATCATGCCGGCGGGTGTCGCGGTGGAGATCAGCGCGATTTCCTGCCCCGCCGGCACCAACCCGCGCGCGAGCCGCAACTGCGCTTCGACCCAGCCCTCGCTGGCGGACAGTGCGATGCCATCCCGCGCAGCCATGGCGAAGAAGCGCGCGAGCTCGGAGCCGCTGTAGTTGTGGCCATAGTAGTAGGTCGCCGGAGTATCTCCGGCGCGGGCGATGGCAGCCGCCATTTCGGCGGTAGTCAGGATGCGGTCGCGCGGCGTGTCCGCCTTTTCCACCAGCGCGGCGACGCGGTTGAAGGCGGCGCCCTGGTCGTCCAGTGTCGGGAAATCGAGGACGAAGATGGCCGGGTTATCCGCCAGCCGCAGCAGGGTGGGCTGCGTCGCGCGGTGTCGGTCGATCGCCTGGCGGTCCAGCAGCGGCGGCAGGTTGGCGAGGCGTGAGGGCGCCTCCGCGGCTGGGGGCGTGGGGATCGCGGCGGTAGGGATCGGTGGCGCGATGGCGGGTGCGGCCGGCTGCTCTGTGACCGAAGGAGCAGGCAGCAGCACGAGTGGCGTCGGGACCAGTGGCGCCTGGACAGGCGGCGCCGGGATCGGCGCGGCGGCCAGGGGAACATCAGGGGGAGCGCCAAGGGGTGCGGGCGCGATAGCGGGCGGCGTAGCCAGGATGGGCGCGGGCTGCCCGGGCAGGGCGCCGGACTGCCACGCCCACCACACGCCGACGCCCCCGCCGACCAGCGCCACGCCCGCCACCAGCCAGGGCCAAGGCGAGGCGCG
>CANJXD010000345.1 GCA_947478535.1 Acetobacteraceae bacterium | reverse complement strand
GTCTGCGCTGCCGCTACCGCGCATTCCCCTCATTCACCCGCGCGTTGAACGCCTCATAGATCCGGGCATAGACGTCCTTCTCCGCCATCGGCCATTCCGCCAGCGTCAGCCGCTGCACCCGCTTGCCCGTCTCCGTCTCCTCCATCAGCGGGTGGCCGCGCTCCGTCGCGGCCTCATACGCCCGGGCGCCGTCCGGCGTCGCCAGCCAGGCGCCGAGCAGTTTTGCGGCGGCCGGGCGGCGGGCGGGGGTCGTCACCGCTGTCCAGACCGCGCTCATCGGCGTCGGGTCCAGCATCACCACCTCGATCGGTGCACCGCGCCGGATCGCCGGCAGGGCGGTGTGGTAGATGCCGAGCCCGATCGGCACCTCGCCGGAGGCGACCTGCTGGGCGAGCGGCGCGGTGGAGCGGAACAGCAGCGGGTTCTGCGCCAGGAAGCGGTCGTAATAGTTACTCGTCCGCGCCTCGCCCCAGACCTGGGCGAGTTCGGCGAAGGCGGCCATGCGGACCCAGGTGCCGATCTTGCCGCGCCAGCGGGGATGCAGCAGGTCCTCCCAGCTCCGCGGCGCCTCGCCGGCGCGGACCTCGTTCCGATTGTAGATCACGCAATACAGCGCGGCGGCCGTCAGCAGCGCCGGGCCGGCGACCCAGGGGCGGGGGAAGCCCATCGCCTCCCACCCCACATCGGCCAGCAGGTTCCGCTCCGCGAGCCGGGCGATGCCGGACCCGCCGAGGCTGACCAGATCCGCCGTGCGGCCGCCGGCCTGCGCCTCATTCGCCACGCGGCCGACGATGCCGACGCCGCCGGGGATGCTTTCCGGCCGCACCCGGATGCGCGCGCCGGCCCCGCGCCCGAAGGCGGCCGCGATGCGGTCCAGCGCCGGGACGGGGTTGCTTTCATACCAGGACAGGTCGCCCTGCTCACCCGCCGCCTGCCGGGTAAGCGCCGCCAGATCCACCGCCGCCAAAGCCGGCCGCGCGCCGAGTACTCCGGCCGCCGCCAGCAGCGCCGCGCGCCGATCAAGCCTTGCCGTCATGGCGTTCCCCCTTTGCCTGTTGGCGAAAGTCTATCCGGCAAGACGCTGGACGCGCCACGCCTTGCCGGGCCACAAAAGCGCCATGGCATCGCTTCCCCGCACCTCGGCCCCGAAGCCGCGCCCGACGCGCGCCGAAGCCATTGCCGGGCGGCTGGCCGATGACATCGTCGCGGGCCGCCTGAAGCCGGGCACGGCGCTGGAGGAAGTGGCGCTGGCCGGGCACTTCGCGGTCAGCCGCACGCCGGTTCGCGAAGCCCTTCGGCAACTGGCCGCCACCGGCCTGGTGCAGGCTGAGCCCCGGCGCGGCGCCGTCGTCGCCATCCCCGATGCCGCGGCGCTGGCCGACATGTTCGTGGTGATGGCGGAGCTGGAAGCCATGGCCGCCGCTCGCTGCGCCGCTTGCATGAATCCGGCGGAACGGCGTGGGCTCGAAGCCCAGATCACCCGCATGGCGGCGATGGTGCGGGCGGGGGATGTCGAGGCCTATCGCGCCGCCAACGTCGCCTTCCACCACCTGCTCTATGCCGGGGCGCATAATGGCTACCTCACCGAAATCGCCACCGCGACGCGCCGGCGCCTGGCCCCCTTCCGCGCCGCCCAGCTCGAAGCGCCGGACCGGATGCGCCGGTCGCATGAGGAGCACGCGGCCATCGTCACCGCGATCCAGCGCGGCGATGCGCCGGGGGCGGCCGCGGCGCTCAGGGCGCATATCGGGGTGACGGAGCAGACCTGGATCGCCATGGCGGGGTCGATGCGCCGCCCGACTGCTGCCTGAATCTTAGGCGAACTGGCCTGATTTCCAGCCTCTTGCATACATGGGTGATGGCCGATTGTCGCTAGGGCATTGAAATAGCTTTCTCGCCATCGCGGCACGCCGTTTGCTGATGCCAGCGCGATGGCACCCGAGACGCTTCCCCCTGGCATCCCCGCGCTGCACCGCGCCTATGCCGATGGCCTGACCCCCGCCGCCGTGATGGCGGGCCTGGCAGCGCGCCACGCCGCGATTGCCGATCCCGGCATTTACCTCCATCGCGCGGACCTCGCCGCCGTCGCGGCCGGCCTGCCGCCCTTCGATCCCGTCGCCTATCCGCTATGGGGCGTGCCGGTGGCGGTGAAGGACAACATTGATGTCGCGGGCATGCCGACCACGGCGGCCTGCCCGGCCTATGCCCGTGTGCCCGGTGAAAGCGCCACGGCCGTCGCGCGCCTGGTTGCGGCGGGGGCGATCATCACGGGCAAGACCAATCTCGACCAGTTCGCCACCGGCCTGGTCGGCGTCCGCACCCCCCACCCCATCCCGCGCAACGCCTGCGCGCCGGATCGCGTGCCGGGCGGGTCCTCCTCCGGCTCCGCCGTCGCCGTCGCGCAGGGGCTCGCGATGCTGGCGCTGGGGACGGATACCGCCGGGTCCGGCCGCGTGCCGGCGGCGCTGAACGGTCTCGTCGGCCTCAAGCCTAGCGTCGGCGCCGTGTCCTCCCGCGGTGTGGTGCCGGCCTGCCCGAGCCTCGACTGCATTTCCATCTTCGCCACCAGCGTCGCCGATGCCTGGGCGGGCTTCGCCGTCATCGCCGGCGCGGATGCGGCCGACCCCTGGTCCCGCCCGATCACCCTCGGCACCCCCGGCGCGCCGCTCACCCGCCTCGGCATTCCCCGCCCGGCCGACCTCCACCTCGATGGTCCGGACCAGCGCGTCGCCTGGGACGCCGCCCTGGCCCGCCTGTCCGGCGTGACGCTGACGGAGATCGATTTTTCGCCGTTTCTCGATGTCGCCCGCCTGCTCTACGAGGGTGCCTTCGTCGCGGAGCGGGACGCGGCCTTCGGCGATGCCGTCCCGCCCGAGGCGATGCACCCCGTCACCCGCCGCATCCTGGCCGGCGCTGGCCGCTTCACTGCAACGGATGCCTTTCGCGCGATCCATCGTCTGGCTGCCCTGCGCCATGCCACGCTGCCCGCCTGGGCCGGCATCGACGCCCTGCTGGTTCCGACTGCGCCGAATTTCCCGACGCTGGCGGAGCTGGAGGCGGACCCGATCGGCCCCAATGCCCGCCTCGGCACCTACACGAACTTCGTCAACCTGCTCGACCTCGCCGCCATCGCCGTGCCGGCGCCGCGCCGGCCGGATGGTCTGCCCTTCGGCGTCACGCTGATCGGCCCGCGCGGCAGCGATGCCGCGCTCGCCGCCACCGGTGCCGCCCTGACGAAAGCCTTCGCGCCATGATCGAGATCACCGTCGTCGGCGCGCATCTTTCCGGCATGGCGCTGAACCCGGAATTGCTGCGCGAAGGCGCCGAGTTCCGCCGCGCCGTCCCGACGGAGCCGCTCTATCGCCTCTACGCGCTGGCCGGCGGCCCGCCGCGCCGCCCCGGCCTGCTGCGCATGGCGCCGGGCCTCGGCACCGCCATCGCCACGGAAGTCTGGGCGCTGCCGGAGGACGGCTTCGGCCGCTTCGTCGCCGGCATCCCGGCGCCGCTCTGCATCGGCACGCTGCGCCTGGCCGATGGCTCCGCCCCCAAGGGTTTCCTCGTGGAACCCGAGGGCCTCACCGGCGCGACCGACATCTCCGCCTTCGGGGGCTGGCGCGCCTTCATCGCCAGCCTCGCCGCCGTCTGAAACCCAACAGGGAAGGTCCGAACCATGCTCCGCCGCCGCCACCTCCTCGCCACCGCAGCCCTTGCACCGATCGCCGCGCCCCACATCGCCAATGCCCAGGCGCAGCGGACGGTGAAGATGGGCTCGCTTCGCCTCATCCATTCGATGACGCCGCATTTCTACGAGCGCTTCGCCCCCGCCAACCTGAAGATCGAGATCACCACCTTCGACAGCCCGACCGATGGCAAGAACGCCGTCGTCACGAACTCCGTGAATTTCGGCGGCTTCGGCATTGCCGCCGCCCTGCTCGGCGGTGCGGCGGGGGAGCCTGTCGTCGTCGTCGGCGCCTTCTGCAACAAGGGCATGGGCGTTGTCTCCAAGGCCGGCGGCCCGGTGCGCTCCATCGCCGATCTCCGCGGCAAGCGCATCGGCATCTGGCCGGGCTCGACGCAGGAGGTCTTCATCCTCGAACGCCTGCGCCAATCCGGCATGACGGTGCGCGATGTCACCGCCGTACGCGTGCCCTTCGGCGAGATGCACGCCATGCTCTCCCGCGGCGATATTGATGCCTATGTCGGCGCCGAGCCGGGCCCGGGCCTGTCCATCTCGACCGGTGTCGGCCAGCTCGTGGAATACCCCTACGCCACGGCGATGGGCGGGCTGAACATGATCTTCGCCACCAGCGAGCAGCAGATCGCGCAGGACCCGGCGCTGGTTCGCACCATGCTCGGCATCCATCGCCGCGCCAGCGAGTTCATGATGGCGAACCCGCGGGAGGTCGCGGACGCCACCGTCCGCATCCTCGGCGCCCCGCGCGGCGCGGTGGACCAGGCGCTCGGCGCGAGCAACGTCGAATACACCTGGAAGCTGGATGACACCGTGCTCGGCCAGGCCCGCGCCTATGCCCAGCAGATGCTGGAGATGCGCCAGATCCGGCAGCTGCCGAACTTCAACACCTTCCTCAACCCGCGCTTCTCCAACGAGATCGCGACGGCGTAAGGGGCGCAGCGCGATGTCCGAGGCCACCATCACGGCAGCGCCCATGGCGGCGCCTGCCAGAAGCCAGGCACGCCGGATCGCAGCGCGCCTCGGACCCATCGCGCTTTCCTTCGTGGTGCCGCTGCTGCTGCTGCTCGGCTGGCACCTCGCGGTGAAGGCGGGGATGACGCGGCTCATCCCGTCCCCCGCCGATGTCGCGGAATACATGGTGGATTTCGCCTGGGGCGGCATCTGGGACGATGCCTTCTCGGCGACGCTCCACCTGCACCTGATGGCGAGTGCCAGCCGCGTCTATGGCGGCTTCATCCTTGCCGCCATGGTCGCCGTGCCGCTCGGCCTGCTGATCGGCCGCGTGCCGCTGATCCGCCAGTTGCTCGACCCGTTTCTGCAACTGATGCGGCCGATCCCGGTCACGGCTTGGCTGCCGCTGTCGATGATCCTGTTCGGACTGGGCGCGAAATCGGCCTTCTTCCTCGTCTTCCTCGGCGCCTTCTATCCCATCCTGCTCAACACCGTCTTCGGCGTGAAGAATGTGGAGCCGCGCCTGTTCGAGGCCGCCGCCATGCTCGGCTGCCGCGGCAATGCGCAGTTCTTCAAGGTGGTGCTGCCGGCCGCGCTGCCCTCCATCTTCACCGGGCTCCGCCTCGGCCTCGGCCTCGCCTGGTTCGTCATCGTGATCGGCGAGATGACCGGCGTGCCCCAGGGCCTCGGCGCCGTCATCATGGATGGCCGCACGCTGAGCCGCACGGAACTCGTGATCTGCGGGATGATCGTCATCGGCATCGCCGGCTTCGTCAGCGACCGCGTCGTGGTCATGCTGATGAACCGCGCCCTGCGCTGGAGCCCCATGCACCGTGGCTGAAATCCCCATCCTCGACATCAAGGGTGTCGGCAAGACCTACATCCTGAACGACGCCCGCATCGAGGCGCTGCGCGATGCGAACCTCACGGTCCGCAAGGGCGAATTCGTCTGCCTGATCGGTGCTTCCGGTTGCGGCAAATCGACGCTGCTGCGGATCGTCGCCGGCTTCGAGGAACCGAGCAGCGGCCAGGCCCTGATGTGGGACAAGCCGATCATCGGCCCCGCGCCGGATCGTGGCATGGTGTTCCAGGATTACGGCCTGTTCCCCTGGCTGACGGTGCGGGAGAATATCGGCTTCGGCCCGAAATCCCGTGGCCGCCCTTCCTCCGAGGTGACGGAAACGGTGGAGCGCTTCGTCAACCTCATCGGCCTGACGCGCTTTGCCGACGCGCATCCGCACCAACTGTCCGGCGGCATGAAGCAGCGCGTCGCCATCGCCCGCGTGCTGGCGAATGACGCGGAAGTGGTGCTGATGGATGAGCCCTTCGGCGCGCTGGATGCGATGACGCGGGAGCGGTTGCAGGATGAATTGCTGGATCTCTGGCAGCGCGCGGGACTGACGGTGTTGTTCGTCACCCACTCGATCGAGGAAGCCATCTTCCTCGCCGATCGGGTGGTGGTGATGGAACCCGGCCCCGGCCGCATCGCCAGCGAACACCTGATCGACCTGCCGCGCCCGCGCGACGTGTCCTCCCCTGAATTCAACGCGGTGCGGCGCGACCTTGGCGCCAGGCTGCACAGCCACCACGGCAAGAAGGCCGCCTGACCCCATCATGACGCGCATAGCCAGGGTGCATCGGGTGCCGATGCGCCATCCCGCCGACATGGCCGGTATCGAAGCCCTGTTCGATGCCGGCTCCCTCGATCCCGGCACCCTCGATCCCGGCAGCATCCGCGCCATCCTCGGCACGCCCGAGGGC
>CANJXD010000344.1 GCA_947478535.1 Acetobacteraceae bacterium | reverse complement strand
GGGTGGCGCTGGTCGTCGGGGGATCGCGCGGGATCGGAGCCACGACGGCGAAGCTGATCGCCGCGGGTGGCGGACGGGTGATCGTCACCTACGCCGTGGGTGCGGCGGATGCGCAAACGGTGGCGGAGGATATCAACGCCGCCACCGGCCGCATCGCCTGCACCGTGGCGCGATTCGATGTCGCGGAACCCGCGGGGCCGCAGCTCGATGCGATCACTGAAGCGCCGACGCATATCTACTACAACGCGACGCCGTCGATCTTCGTGCAGAAATCGCCCGCCTTCGATGCCCCCTTGTTCCAGACATTCCTGGATTTCTATGTGCGCGCCTTCAACGATCTCTGCGTCCATTTCGCCGAGCGCCAGGCATCGCCGCTCACCGTGGTGTATCCGTCCAGCGTCGCGGTGGAGAAGCGCCCGCTGCGGATGACGGAATACGCCATGGCCAAGGCCGCCGGCGAAATCCTGTGCGACGACCTGATGAAGATGTATCGCCACGTCACCGTGCGACGCCCCCGCCTGCCCCGCACGCTGACCGACCAGACCGCCACCATCGCGCATGCCGAGAACGAGGACCCGGTCGCGGTGGCGCTGGGCGTGCTGGATGGCTGAAGCGGCGGAACACCCGCCTACAATGCGCCCGGGAAGACGTGCGGAATGCTGGCGACGACGGCGACGAACTGAGTCGCGTTGACCAGCATGCCACCGACATGCAGCCGGCGTAGCCGACTCACCGCGAGGCCATCGCCACCATCGCGGGCGAGGATCTGCTGGTCCAGCCCGCGCAGGAACAACCGCCGTGCCTGGAAGGCGACGGCCGCGAGCAAAGCGAGGCCGATGGCGACCGCCGGCCGCGCCGCCCCAACGAAGGCCAGCGCCGCCATCGCAGCCGTCAGACTGGCCCCGAGGAAGCACACGCTGAACAGGCCACGCAGCATCCAGGTCACCACGGGGTCCTGCAGCCGCGCCAGCAGGAAGGTCAGCGACGACAGCAGGAAGAAGCCCAGCGGAAACAGCAGGATGATGGTGGTTGCCAAGGAAATCTGTTGCATCACCATGCCGAACCTCCCTTGGCGACCTCCGGGCTGACGCCCAGCCTATCAGCCACCCCGCAAACCGCAATCCAGCGGCGCGCGGTCAGCTCGCGCCGAGCAGCTTCAGCACCGCGGCGCCGTAGCGTTCCAGCTTGGTGCGGCCGACGCCGGGAATGGCGCCGAGCTGGTCCAGGCTGCGCGGCTGGCCCGCGGCGATCTCGGCAAGCGTCCGGTCCTGGAAGATGACATAGGCCGGCACCTGCTGGGCCTGCGCCTCCGTCCGCCGCCATTCGCGCAGACGCTCGAAAAGCGGGTCCCCCACCGGCGCGCCGGCACCGCCGGGCCTCGCACCCCGCGCGGGGGCCGCGCCGGCGCGGACCACCTCCTCCCGGAACATCACCTTCTCCTCCCCCCGGAGGATCGGGCGGGCGGCCTCGGTCGGCACAAGCTCTCCGTGGTTTTCCACCGCCACATCCAGCGCGCCCCGCGCCACCAGCTGCCGGGCGATGCCGCGCCAGGCGGCTTCGGAAACATCCTTGCCGACGCCGAAGGTGGGCAACTGGTCGTGGCTGAATTGCGCGACCTTGTCGGTCAGCTTGCCGCGCAGCACATCGACGACATGCGCGACCCCGAAGCGCCGCCCCGTCCGCAGCACGGCGGAGAGCATCTTCTGCGCGGCCACGGTGCCATCGAACAGCTTGGGCGGGCTGAGGCAGACATCGCAATTGCCGCAGGGCGCGCATTCCGCCTCCCCGAAGCAGCGCAGCAGGATCTGGCGGCGACAGGTCGCGGCCTCGGCGATGGACACGATGGCGTCGAGCCGCTGCCGCTCGATCCGCTTCTGCTCCGGCGCCGCCGGGCTTTCCTCGATACGGTGGCGGGCGAGCGCGATATCGCCGGCGCCATACAGCAGCAATGCGCGGGCCGGCAGGCCGTCCCGCCCGGCGCGGCCGATTTCCTGGTACCAGCTCTCCGGCGATTTCGGCAGGTCGAGATGCGCCACCCAGCGCACATCCGGCCTGTCGATGCCCATGCCGAAGGCGATGGTGGCGCACATCACCACGCTGTCGCCGCGCGCGAAGCGGCGATGCGCGTCCCGCTTCGCGCCGGAATCCATCCCTGCATGGAAGGCCAGCGCATCATAGCCATCGCCGCGCAGCCATTCCGCGGTCTGCTCGGTCTTGTTGCGGGTGCCGCAATAGACGATGCCGGCGCCGCCCTTGGCCGATTCCTCCCGCAGCAGGGCGCGCAACTGGGCACGTTCGGTCTCGCGCGGCGCCGCCTCGATGCGGATGTTCGGGCGGTCGAATCCGCCGCGAAAGACCGGGTCTTCCTGCAAGCCGAGTTGGCGGCGAATATCCTCGACCGTGCGCGGATCGGCGGTGGCCGTCAGCGCGATGCGCGGCACCCGGCCGAAGCGTTCCGTCAGCACGCCGAGGGCGCGGTATTCCGGCCGGAAATGGTGGCCCCACTGGCTGACGCAATGCGCCTCGTCGATCGCGAACAGCGCGACGGGCAGGCTTTCCAGCCGGCTCAGCATGCCCTCCAGCGACAGGCGTTCCGGCGAGACATACAGCAGCTTCAGCGTGCCATCGTGCAGGTCCCGCAGCACGGTGCGGGCTTCCCCTTCCGGCAGTTCCGAATGCAGCGCGGCAGCGGCGATGCCCTGCTGGCGCAGTGCCGCGACCTGGTCTTCCATCAGCGCGATGAGCGGCGACACGACGACGCCGACCCCTGGCCGGCAGAGCGCCGGCACCTGGAAGCAGAGCGACTTGCCGCCGCCTGTCGGCATCAGCACGAGGCCCGAGCCGCCGGAGGCGACGTGGCGCACCACTTCTTCCTGCCGCCCGCGGAAACCGGGGTGGCCGAAGACGCGGCCAAGCACCTCGACCGGGTCCGAACAGAAATCGGGCTCGGCGATGGTCATGGAATCGGGGACGAATCGGCCATCATCGGGCATGGCCTCCTGTGCCACGCCCAGAGGGCCGCGCCCAGACGGCAAGGCCAGACGGCAGGGCCAGACGGCGGGGCCAGCCGTGCGTCAGTTCCCGATATGGATCTCGACGCGGCGGCTTTCGATCGGCACCGCCTCGAAGGCGACGGCGCCACGCGACTCGACGGTGATCCGGGCGCGGGGGACGCCGCGGCTCACGAGTTCCGCCGCCACATGCTGGGCGCGGGCGCGGGACAGGCCGGCGATCGGGGTGTGGTCCGTATCCGGGGCGGCGAAGCCCAGCACGCGCACCGGCGCGGTGGGATAGCGGCGGGCGATGGTGGCGGCATCCTCCAGCGCGGCCTTGGCCTGGTCGAACAGGGCAACGCTGTCATCCTCGAAGAACACGACGCGCACGGGCTGGCGGCCGAGTTCGCCCCCGAGCGGGTCCGCCGGGTTGCAGGCGGCGAGGACAGTCATCGAAAGGGCGGCGAGGCCCGCGAGGGCAGTGGCGCGGCGGCGCATGGCGAAGCTCCCAGAAGGGGTGTTGGGGCATTGGTCGCTCAGGCGCCGCACCGGCGTCAATCGTGGTGGGACAAAACATCAGCCTGCGCCACAGAATTAGCCGGTATCCCGCCCGGCCGCGAGGGCTGCCGACACGGCCTCGGATTGTGCGAACAGGGCGGGCAGCCCGCCTGAATGGAGGAAGCATGCGGAACCGCCGCGCGGTACCAGGCCGCCCACCGCCGCCCGCAGCCCCGCCAGAGCCTTGCCAGTATAGGAGGGGTCCAGCACCAAACCGGCCTCTCGCGCCGCCAGGGCGAGGCAGGCGAGCCCGGCGGGGCTGGGTTGGGCATAGCCGGGTGCCACTTGGTCATCGGTGATGGTCACGGCCTCCATCGCGCCCGCGGCGTCCCAGCCCAGCAGCGCGGCGGCACGGCCGATCACATCTTCGACCCAGGGGCGCAGCCGGGCCGCCGGCTGCTGGACCGAGACCCCCAGCAGGCGGACCGGCAGGCCGTATTGGGCGAATCCGAGGGCGAGGCCCGCGAGGGTGAGGCCGGACCCGCAGGCCAGCGCCAGCACATCCGGCGCGCTGCCCGCGGCCTCGAAATCCGTGGCGAATTCTTCCGCCGCCAGTGCCCAGCCCGCCGCCGCCAGCCCGGCCGTCACGCCGGGAAGCTGCACGAGGAAGGGGCGTCGGCCAGCCACACGGAGAGCCGCTTCCTCCGCCGCCAGCTGGTCCCGGATCGTGGCGGACCAGGGGTCGGTCTCCTCCGTCCAGGCGATCGTCGCGCCGAACAGCTGCATCAGCAGCAGGTTTCCGGTGGGCGCGCGGCCGCCGGCGGCGCGCAGCAGAAGGTGGCAGGAAAGACCGGCCAGCGGTGCCGTGCCGGCCAGAGCGCGGCAGAAATTGGATTGGCTGGCCGCCGTGGTCAGCACGGTATCGGCACCGGCCGCCCGCGCCGCGCCGAGAATGAGTTCAAGGCTGCGGATCTTGTTGCCCCCCAGCGCAGGGCCGGACAGATCCTCCCGCTTCACATGCAGGCGGCGCAGCCCGAGCGCGTGCGCGAGGCGGGGTGCCGCCTCATACGGGGTGGGCAGGCGGGCGAGCGGGAAGCGCGGCAGGTCGGCCATGCCGCCAGCCTCGCAAGCTCAGTCCTCCAGGTCCAGCGAATAGCCGGCGGCGCGGACGGTGCGGATGATATCGACCTCCGTCTCCCCGTTCATCGCCTTGCGAAGCCGGCGGATATGCACATCGACCGTGCGCGGCTCGACATGGATGTCCCGGCCCCAGACGCCATCCAGCAATTGTTCGCGGCTGAAGACGCGGCCGGGATGGGTCAGGAAGAATTCGAGCAGGCGGTATTCGGTGGGGCCGAGATGCAGCGCACGGCCACTGCGCGTCACGCGATGCGCATCCTGGTCCATGATGATGTCATTCCAGGCAAGCCGCCCCTTCACCGGGACCGTCGCCGAACGGCGCAGCAGGGCGCGGATGCGAGCCAGCAGCGCCTCCATGGCGAAGGGCTTGGTGATGTAGTCATCGGCGCCGGTATCGAGGGCGCGGACCGCGTCCTGGTCCTCGGTGCGCGCCGTCACCATGATGATGGGCAATTCGCGGGTATCGGGCTTGCGGCGGATCTGGCGGCAGACCTCGATGCCGGACATGGCGGGCAGCATCCAGTCCAGCAGAATGAGGTCCGGCTTGCCTTCCGCAACGCGCAGCAGCGCCTCCGGCCCATCCGTCGCCTCCTCCACCCGGAAGCCCTGCTTTTCCAGGTTGTAGCGCAGCAGCGTCAGCAGCGGCGCCTCATCCTCGACAACCAGGATGGTGGGCTTGCCGAGGGCTCCGGTCAGATCGGACATGGCGGTTACCCCTCGGTCCTCGGCTTCGCGATGACGTAGGAGGCATCGTCGGCTTTCGGGCGGTCTTCCGGCAGCTGGTCGCCGCGCACGGCGTAGTGCACGGTCTCGGCGATGTTGGTGGCGTGGTCGCCGATGCGTTCCAGGTTCTTGGCGATGAACAGCAGATGCGTCGCCGCGGTGATGTTGCGCGGATCTTCCATCATGAAGGTCAGCATTTCCCGAAAGATGCCGTTGTAGATCTCATCCACCGGTTCATCCGCCGCCCAGACGCGCTGGGCCGCATCCGCATCGTCACGCACCAGCGCATCGATGGCGAGCTTCAGGTTTTCCTGCACCAGCCGCGCCATGCGGGTGAAGCCGTTGAGGCTGCCCATATGCGGCTGCTGGGCGACGATGATGCTGCGCTTGGCGCCGTTGCGGGCGTAGTCGCCGATCCGTTCCAGATTATGCGCCACCTTCATCGACGCGATGATGAAGCGCAGGTCGCCGGCCATGGGCTGGCGGGTGGCGAGGATGCGGATGCAGAAGGCTTCCACCTCCCGCTCCAGCTGATCCAGCGCCGCATCGCGGCTGATCACCTCCATCGCCAGCGTCGCATCGCGCCGGGTCAGCGCGAGCGTCGCCTCATGCACCTGGCGTTCGGCCAGGCCTCCCATCCGCGCCACCATGTCCCGAAGGCGGCGAAGCTGTTCGTCGTAGCTGCGGACGATATGATCGCCCTGTTCCATCGGCATCGGCCGAGTTCCTTCCCGCTCAGCCGAAACGGCCGGTGATGTATTCCTGGGTGCGGCGTTCCCGCGGCGCGGTGAAAAGCTGCGCCGCCGGCGCCACCTCCACCAGTTCGCCGAGGTAGAAGAACGCCACCTGATCGGCGCAGCGCGCGGCCTGCTGCATGTTGTGCGTGACGATGCAGAGCGTGAAATCGCGCTTCAACTCGTCGATCAACTCCTCGATCTTCAAGGTGGAGATCGGGTCGAGCGCGCTGGTGGGCTCATCGAGCAGGATCACTTCCGGGCGCACGGCGATGGTGCGGGCGATGCAGAGCCGCTGCTGCTGGCCGCCGGACAGGCCCATGGCGCTG
>CANJXD010000343.1 GCA_947478535.1 Acetobacteraceae bacterium | reverse complement strand
CGGCGCCTTTCCGCGCCCTCGGTGCCGATCCCGGCGGCGCTGCCAGCGGCCCGGGTGCCACCTGGGCGGATGATGTCCACCCAGGGGGCCTTCGGGGAAATCCTGGCGGAGATCGGGCGGGGGCAGGGCGAATTCGCCGCGATGGCGGAACGGATCGTCACCACCAGCCCGGATGTGACGGTGTCCACCAATCTCGGCCCCTGGGTGAACCGACGCGGCATTTTCGACCGGCACCTGAAGAACGACGTTTTCCGGGATGCCAAGCTGGCCTCCGCCCAGCGATGGGGGATGGGGCCGGAGGGGCAGCACATCGAACTCGGCATCGCCGAGCAGAATTTGTTTCTGCTGCTGGGCGCGCTGGGGCTTTCGCATGACCTGAACGGGGCGCGGCTGCTGCCGGTCGGGACGGTGTATGACCCCTTCGTCAATCGCGGCCTGGATGCGCTGATCTATGGTTGCTACCAGGATGCGCGCTTCCTGCTGGTCTCGACGCCATCCGGGCTGACCTTGGCGCCCGAGGGTGGCCAGCACCAATCCGTCAACACCCCGCTGCTCGGCATGGCGCAGGACCGGCTGGCCTCCTTCGAGCCCGCCCATGCCGATGAACTCGCGGTGCTGATGCGCTTCGCCTTCGACCACATGCAGAAGCCCGATGGAAGCGCCGTCTGGCTACGGCTTTCGACCCGGGCGCTGATGCAGCCGACGCGCCCGCTGGACGCGGCGGGGGTGATCGCGGGCGGCTACTGGGTGGTGCCGCCGGCGCCGGGAGCGAGCCTCGCCATCGCCTATCAGGGCCCGGTGGCACCCGAGGCGATGGAAGCCTTCGAGGCGGTGCGGGAGGATGTGCCGGAAGCCGGCCTGCTCGCCATCACTTCCCCGGACCGGCTGCATGCCGGCTGGATCGCGGCGAAGGGCAGGGGCGGCAGCGTGGTGGACGGACTGCTGGCGCCGCTCGCGCGCGATGCGGCGCTGGTGACGATCCTCGATGGGCACCCCGCGGCGCATGCCTGGCTCGGCGGTGTGCGCGGGCAGCGGATCGTGCCGCTTGGCGTGGATCATTTCGGCCAGGCCGGGGATATCCCGGACCTCTACCGCGAATACGGGCTGGACGCTTCGGCCATCCTCGATGCCTGCGCGGCGGCGCTGCTGTCGCGATGAGCGAGGCGGCAAAGGCAGCCCCCAGGCCGACGCTGGACGATGTCCGCGCCTGCTACCGCCTGATCCTGGGGCGGGAGCCGGAGAACGACGCTGTGCTGGAACGCCATCTGGCCCAGGTGACCAACTTCCAGGACCTGCGCCAGCGTTTCCTGCAATCCGACGAATTCCGCAGCCGCGGCATCCCCGATACGGCACCCCGCATGCCGCTGGCACCTGCCGGCGTCACCGTGGAATGGGAAGCGCCGCCCGCGCAACTCGCTGCCATGTTGGCGCGCACCGGCCAGTATTGGGCGCGGATCGGGCAGGAGGCACCGCACTGGTCGGTGCTGACGCAGGACCGCTTTCGGCCCGGCAGCATCGCCGAGAGCATCGAGGCCTTCTACGCCACCGGGCGCAATGACCGCGACCTCGTCGCCTCGCTGCTGGAACGCCAGGGGATCGCGCCGGGCACCCTGCCGGTTTGCCTCGAATTCGGCTGTGGGGTGGGGCGGGCGACGCTGGCGCTGGCAGGGCTGTTCCCGCGCGTGGTCGGCTGCGACATCTCCGCCCCTCATCTGACGCTCGCCTGGGAACAGGCGCAGGCGCGAGGGGTGGCGAACCTGGCGCTGCATCTCAGCACCACGGCGGCGCCGATGCCGCCGGCGGAATGGGCCGGCGGATGGGATTGCTGGTATAGCCGCATCGTCCTGCAACATAATCCGCCGCCGGTCATCGCCTATCTGCTGCGGGTCGCCTTCGCGGGGCTGCGCCCGGGGGGTGTCGCCATCTTCCAGGTGCCGGTGCATCGGGTCGGGTATCGATTCGCGGCGGCGGAATACCTCGCCAGCGACAAGGCGCCGGATATGGAAATGCACATCCTGCCCCAGCGCGCCATCTTCGCCCTGGCGCGGGAGGCGGGGCTGGAGGTGCTGGAGGTGCGGGAGGATACGCACCTCGTTGCCTCCAACTCCCTGGTCTGGCTGAGCAACATGGTGATGTTGCGGCGGCCATCGGCGTAGCGCGGCCCCCTTTGGCGTCGACGCCGCTTTCCGCTACGCTTGCCGCCAATGCGGGCGTGGTGAAATGGTAGACACGCTGGATTTAGGTTCCAGTGGCGCAAGCCGTGGGGGTTCAAGTCCCTTCGCCCGCATACCCTGTCTTCCTCAGCGCATGATCCCCGTGGGCTTCATGTTGCCGGCGGGGTGCGGCATCGCCCAGCCCTCCCACCGTTTCCACCAGGCGGCATTGGACGGGCGGCCCCAATTGGCGCGGTTCAGCCAGCCCTGGCGGAACACCGCGTTCTTCGTCCCGGGCTCGCTGATGGCACGGTAGAAGGCTGCGCGCCGGTCCGCGAGCGCGTCGCAGGCCTCCGCGATCGGGGTGGCTTCGAGGTAGAAATCCACCGCCTCCACCGTCTGCGGCCCGATTCCCCCATCCACCACGGCTCCCACCACCTCCTGCACCAGCTTCACGGCGCGGACAGGGCCGGACCCCCAGGCGATATCCGCGGCGATTTCCGTGAAGGGGGACCACACCAGCCGGTCCAGCTTCGTGCCGCGGAAATAGTCCCGCTCGAACAGCGCCGAGGCCAGGTCGAGTGTGACCTCCGCCTGCATCATGGCGGGCGTGACGGTGCCGGGTGGGATTTTCTTCCAACTGGCGAAGGCATTGGCGGTAACGCCGCGCATGGTGCCGACCAGCCTGCGGCTGCCGTCCTCCAGCGTCACGTAGTTGCCGCTGTCATTGGGGTGGGCGGTCCACTCACCCTCCCAGGTCCGGATCAGCAGGGCGAAAGCCTCGCGCGGAGTCGGGACGGGCATGCACATTCCCCTGGGTTGGGTGAGTGATCGGCTTGACACGTTAAGGTTGTGCTTCCGGCGACGCAACGGCGAACAGTCCTGCCGGTTTCGCCGCGCCTCCCCATTGCCCGAAATCGCCACTGGCGCTAACCGGGCGGGCTTACAGCGTGCCGCGTGCCGGGTCCTCTGATGGGGTCAGGCCGCACCTCAGGATAAAGAAGGTCCGAAATGCAGGTCACCGAGCTTCCCGCAGAGGGGCTGAAAAGGGCGTTCCAGGTCGTTGTCCCGGCCGCCAGCCTCACCGAGCGGCGCGAGAAGCGCCTCAAGGAACTCGGCGCCGAGATGCGCATGCCCGGCTTCCGCCCCGGCAAGGTGCCGGCGGCCGTCATCAAGCAGCGCTACGGCGCGGCGGTGTCCGGCGAAGTGCTGGAACAGTCCGTGCAGGAGACGACGGAGAAGCTGATCACCGACCGTGGCCTGCGCCCGGCGATGCAGCCGAAGATCGACCTGGTGAATTTCAGCGACGGCGCCGACCTCGAATACAAGATCGAGATGGAGCTGCTGCCGGAAATCCCGATGCCGGATTTCGCCTCCATCGCGCTCGACCGCCAGAAGGCCGTTCCGGGCGACACCGAGATCGACGCGTTCCTGGAGACGATGCGCGGCCGCATGGCCGGGCTTGAGGATGTGGCCGAAGCCCGCCCGGCCGCCAAGGGCGATGTGCTGGTCTGCGACTTCGAAGGCCGGCTGAAGCAGGAAGACGGGACGCTCGCGGAACCCTTCCAGGGCGGCACCGCGGCCGACATGCCGATCGAAGTGGCGGGCGATGGCTTCATCCCCGGCTTCACGGAACAGCTCGAAGGCATGTCCGCCGGCGAGAAGAAGGACATCTCCGTCAGCTTCCCCGCGGAGTACGGCTCCGCCGACCTCGCGGGCAAGGACGCGGTCTTCGCCATCACGGCGAAGGCGCTGAAGTCCAAGTCGCTGCCGGTGATGGACGATGAATTCGCCAAGCGCCTCGGCGTCGAGGATCTGGCCAAGCTGCGTTCGACGGTGGGGGAGAACCTCCAGCGCGAATATGACGGCCTGGCCCGGGTGAAGGTGAAGCGCGCGCTGCTCGATGCGCTGGCCGAAAAGGCCACCTTCCAGGTGCCGGAGACGATGGTGGAGGGCGAGTTCACCCAGATCTGGCAGCGCGTGGAGCAGGACCTGAAGGCGGGCAAGCTCGACGCCGACGATGCCGGCAAGGACGAGGACACGCTGAAGGCCGACTACCGTGGCATCGCCGAACGCCGCATCCGGCTCGGCCTGCTGCTGTCCGAGATCGGCCGCACCAACGGCATCCAGGTGACGAATGAGGAACTGGCCGGCGCGATGCAGCGCGAGGCCGGCCGCTACCCGGGGCAGGAGAAGATGGTGCTCGACTTCTTCCGCAAGAATCCGCAGGCGGTGGAGAACCTCCGCGCGCCGATCTTCGAGGAGAAGGTCGTCGATTTCGTGCTGGAACTGGCGAAGGTGACGGAAATGCCGATCTCCGCCGCCGACCTCACGGCCCAGGCCGGCGAAGCCGGCTGAACGGCCCACGCCGGCGACGCCGGCTGAGTTGCCCAGGCCGGCGGAGCCGGCTTAATGGTCTCATCCGGCGGAGCCGGCTGAATGGCCTACTCCGGCGGAGCCGGCTGAATGGCCTACTCCGGCGACGCCGGCTGAGGGCTGCGGGTGGTACGGGGCGGCACAGCCCCGGCGAATACGGGGCCGGCGCCTGCCAGGGTGCCGGCCCTGTTCTATTTCAAGGGGCTTGTTCCACTCGGCTGTCCCTGTTTTGTTTCCGGGAGAACGGACGTTTCACCGAGGGGGGGCTTTCCGCTTCGGTCCGGTTTCCCCACATTAACACCAATGGCAGAGAATCGCTGTTGGATACGGGGGCCGCGGGTGCCTCCTCCATCGGCGTCAGCCCGGCCGCGAGGCGGGGCAGGAAAGGGATCATCATGCGGGACCGCGATCCGGTCGAAGTCTACAACAACTCCCTCGTTCCGATGGTCGTCGAGCAGACGGCACGGGGCGAGCGGGCCTATGACATCTATTCGCGCCTGTTGAAGGAGCGGATCATCTTCCTGACCGGTCCGATCTACGATCAGGTCGCGTCGCTGATCTGCGCGCAGCTGCTGTTCCTGGAAAGCGAGAACCCGAACAAGGATATCGCCTTCTATATCAACAGCCCCGGCGGCGTGGTGACGGCTGGCCTCGCGATGTACGACACCATGCAATACATCCGCAGCCCGGTCTCGACCGTCTGCATCGGCATGGCGGCTTCCGCCGGCAGCCTGCTGCTGACGGCCGGCGCCAAGGGCAAGCGCTTCGCCCTGCCGAACAGCCAGGTGATGATCCACCAGCCCTCCGGCGGTGCCCAGGGCCAGGCGACGGATATCGAGATCCAGGCGCGGGAGATCATCAAGACCCGCGCCCGGCTGAACCAGATCTACGTGCACCATACCGGCCAGCCGCTCGATGAGATCGAGCGGAAGATGGAGCGTGACACCTACCTCTCGGCGAGCGAGGCCCGCGATTTCGGCCTGATCGACCAGGTGGTGGAACAGCGCCCCATTCCGTTGGCCGAGGCGTCGAAGACCTGACCCAGACGCCCCAGCCCCGCGGCGGCCTTGCCGTGCTGGTCGCTCCCTCAGGGAGCGGCCGGTGCCCGGTGCGCCCCCGGATCGGGCTCGGGTTCCGCTTTCCCCCGCCGTCTGGTGGGGCTACATTCACCCTCTACCGTCCCCCGTCCGGGGGGTGGGTGTCCCGCGTCGTCAGCCTGCGAGGCGACCGGGGCTTTAGGCTTTCGGAGCGCGCATGAGCAAGTCCGGCGACTCGAAGAACACCTTGTACTGCTCGTTCTGCGGCAAGTCGCAGCACGAGGTCCGGAAGCTTATTGCCGGGCCCACCGTGTTCATCTGCGACGAATGCGTCGAGCTGTGCATGGATATCATCCGCGAGGAGCATAAGACGCACCTCGTGAAGTCGCGTGACGGCGTGCCGACGCCGCGCGAGATCTGCAAGGTGCTGGATGACTATGTCATCGGCCAGGACCACGCGAAAAAGGTCCTCAGCGTCGCCGTGCACAACCACTACAAGCGCCTCGCGCATGGTGGGAAGTCCGGCGACATCGAGATCGCGAAGTCGAACATCATGCTGGTGGGGCCGACGGGGTCGGGCAAGACGCTGCTCGCGCAGACGCTCGCCCGCATCCTCGACGTCCCCTTCACCATGGCGGATGCGACGACGCTGACCGAAGCCGGCTATGTCGGCGAGGATGTGGAGAACATCATCCTCAAGCTGCTGCAATCCGCCGACTACAACGTGGAGCGTGCGCAGCGCGGCATCGTCTATATCGACGAGGTCGACAAGATCGCCCGCAAGAGCGAGAACCCCAGCATCACCCGCGACGTCAGTGGCGAGGGCGTGCAGCAGGCGCTCCTCAAGATCCTCGAGGGAACGGTCGCCAGCGTGCCGCCGCAGGGCGGGCGCAAGCATCCG
>CANJXD010000342.1 GCA_947478535.1 Acetobacteraceae bacterium | reverse complement strand
GCAGATGGAAAGCCGCATCTACCGCTACTACGAGGATCTGCGCGCCATCGAGCTGGAGATGGCCAAGGACCCGGACCGCAAGGCGCGGGATATGCTGGCGGAGCGGCTGGCCGCGCTGGAGGACAAGGTCGCCGCCATCTCTGTCCCCGCCGCCTATGGCCGCCAGTTGTTCGCGCTGCGGCGGGACATTGCCTATGTGCGCGGTGCCATCGGTGCCCGGAAGGCGGCGGCGCGGGGGTGAGGGAAGGCGGCGAGCCGCCCCGCCTTCACCCCTGCACCCGGATCGCCCCCGCGCCCACCAGCGCCGCGATCCGCGCCGCCATCGCCGGCGCGGCACTCGCTTCCAGCCCCAGCAGCCGCGCGACACCTGGGGCGAGCTCGGCTTCCGTCGTCCCCGGCATCGCCGCCAGCAGCGTTTTCGCGGCCGCTTCCACCTCGGCCGGTGCCACCATCGCCGGGCGGCGGAGATGCGGCGCCACCGCGCGGCGGTCCCGTGGCGTGACGGGGGGCGCATCCTCGGCCGTCCAGAATCCGCCGGCTTCCGCCACGCCCTGGATCTGCCCCGCAAGCCGCAGCGCCTGTTGCAGCGCCGCACGGTCCGGGGCTTCCAGCCTTTCCCGCCCGAACAGCAGGCGCGCGCGCTCCATCAGCGAATCCGCGTGCAGCGGCTGTTCCGCGCGAATGATCGCGGCAAGAATCTCCGAGAGTTTCGCGAAGGGCACATCGGGGATCGGCGTGGCCGGCACGGCCACCGCTGCTTCCACATAGGGCAGGGCGAGGCCGGGATCGGGCGTGGCCACACGCGGCGCGGGGGCTTCTTCCGGCACCGCGCCGAGCGCTGCCCGCAGCCGCGCCGCCTCCGTGTCCGGCCGCTGCAGCCAGGCGAGCGACCAGGCGCGATGCAGCCGCCAGCCCATCTGCCCGAGTGCCGCCGCCCGGCCGCGTTCCCGATCCCGCGCCGCCGTCACCCCGGCCCAATCCCCCGCATCGGCCTCGACGCCGAGGATGAAATCCGCCCCCTCCCGCGCCGCGACATCGAGGAACAGGCCGGAGGTGCCGACATGCAGCACCGCCTCCTTGCCCGCGCCCCGGATCTCCCCCGCCATGACCCCGCCAAGCGCGTCCCCAACCCCTCCTGACGTCGCCTTGGCAGGCGCCCCATCGGGCAACCCGCTCGCGGCAGCCTGAAGAAAAGTCTTCAGGGAGGCGACGCCGCGGCCGGCGGCGCGGGCGAGATCGATATCCTCCGCGCCGATGCCGCTGAAGACGATGCAGCGCTTCTTCGCCCGGGTGATCAGCACGTTGAGCCGCCGTTCCCCGCCATCCATCGACAGCGGCCCGAAGCGCATGGCGAGCCTGCCATCCGGCCCGCGCGCATAGCCGACGCTGATCATGATGCTGTCGCGTTCGTCGCCCTGCACATTCTCCAGGTTCTTGACGAAAAAGGGCTCCTGCGGATGGGCGGTGAAGAAGCCCTCCGTGTCCGGGCTTTCCCGCCGCAGGGCTTCCACGGCATCGAGGATCGCGTCGCGCTGGCGGATGGAAAAGGCCGCGACGCCCAGCGTATCGCCCGGCGTCTCCCGCGCGTGGCGCAGCACCGCCTCGGCCACGGCCTGGGCCTCCACGGGGTTCACGCCCTGGCCTTCCTGCCAGCGCCCCTCCACCCGCACCAGCGAAAGCCCCAGCGCCGCGGATCGTGCGCGCGGCGATGGCAGCACGCAGAGCCGGTTGCCGTAGAACTCCGCATTGCTCGTCGCGATCAGGCTTTCGTGCCGGCTGCGGTAGTGCCAGCGCAGCATCACATTCGGCACGCCCCGCGCATTGGCCAGGCCGAGGATGCTCTCCACCTCCCGCGCCGCGACGATGTCGCTGCCCTCGGCGCCGTCTTCCTCGGGCTCCTCGCTCGTCATGCGCTGGAAGAAGCGAGTGGGCGGCATCTGCTTGTCATCGCCGACCACCACCACCTGGCGGCAGCGCGCGATGGCGCCGAGCGCATCCACGGGCTCCACCTGGGATGCCTCGTCGATCACCAGCAGGTCGAAGGACAGGCCCGGGCGCAGCCCATGCGGTGGGGCCAGGTATTGCGCGACGGAAAGCGGCGACATCATCAGCACGGGCTTGGCGCGCTGCACCACGGCGCCCGCCCGCAGCAGCAATTCGCGCACCGGCAGGTGCCCGCGCTTCTTCTCGAACTCGCCGAGCAACAGCGTCCAGCCGCGCAGGGACCGCGCATCGGCCAGCCGCGCCGCATGGGCATGCGCCGCCTCTCGCCGGGCCAGGTCGATGCGGGCGCGGTCGGCTTCGATGAAGTCTGCCACCAGCCGGTCGAAGCCAGGGCCGTCGAAAGCCGCGAGTTCGGGCCGGCCGCGCATCGCCGCCTTCAGGAGCGCTTCGAGCAGCGCATGCTCGAAGGCATCCCGCGCCGCCTCCGGCGTCAGCACACCCTCGGCCAGCTTCCTTGCCAGCGGTGCGAGTTCCGGTCCCGCCGCATCCCGCGCGCGGCGCCAGCCGAGCCAGGCCGGCAGGGTTTCGGGTTGCGCCGCCCAATCCCCGAGCCGGCCCGCGACATCAGCGAGGCTCAGCCCCGCGCCCTCAAACCCCGCCTCCGCCGCCAGGGTGCGGCAAGCCGCGAGGGCGGCATCCACCGGCGCCGCATCCACTTGTGGCATCCCGGTGGCGAGCGCCGCGGCGGCGTCGGGTCCCGAAGCCTCCCGCCACGCCAGCAGTGTCGCCATCGCCGAGGCATTGCCCCAGAGGCTGCCGAAGGGGGAGGCATCCGCCGCCGCCAGCACCCGTGCCGCTGCCTGGCCGGCCAGGGCGGCATCGAGGGCGGGCAGGGGCTCCGCGCCCACCGCCGCCACCTGCGCCGCCACGGCCTTGGCGCTGCGCTGGGTGGCGGAGAGGAAGCCGAAGAAGCCACCGCCTTCCGCCAGTGCCGCGCGGGCCACAGCCAGTCCCTCCACCGCCAGCGCGCCCGGCCGCAGCCTGGGGTCCCGCTGCGCGGCCTCCAGCGCCGCCTGCGCCTCGGCGGGTGCGCGCAGCGTCGCGCTATCCCCGGCCCAGGCCGGATGCGCCATCGCAGCCGGGTCATGCGTCGGCGCGGCGGCGATGGCGCGGGAGGCCGCGAGCAATCGTTCCGCCGTGCCGGCATCCGCCGCCAGCCCCATCACCCGCGCCGCCGGCGCCAGCGCCACCGCTCCGGCGGAAAGTGCCCGGATCAGCCCCGGCAGGCGGCCCAGCAGCCGCTCCTGCTCGATCGGCGCGAGATCGGCCGAGAGGTCCCGCCAGGCGCTGGCCGGGCCACCTTCCGCCGCCCGCGCCGCCAGTTCCGCCACCGCCGCCCGCGCCGCTTCGATCCCCGTGGCAGTCCAGGCCCCGGCGGCCAGGCTGAAATCCGGTGCCGGCACGCCCCGCGCTCGCAGCGCGACCAGCCCGCCCACCACCGCGTGCAAAGCGAGCCCGCTCTCGCCCACCGGCGCCGCCATCGCCCGCGCATGGCGGTTCAGCCGGCCACGCAGCGCGCCGAGCCGTTGCACCAGGGCATCCCGCTCCGGCTTCGGCGGCGCAGGCGTGGCGAGCGTGGCGCGCAGCGCATCCAGCACCGCCCGCTTCGAGGTGGCATCCCCATGCAGTTCGAGGCAGGCCGCCCCCAGGCCGATGCCGGCGAGGCGCCGCTGCACCACCTCCAGCGCCGCCAGCTTTTCCGCCACGAACAGCACCCGCCGCCCATCCAGCACGGCTTGGGCGATGATGTTGGCGATGGTCTGGCTTTTCCCGGTGCCGGGCGGCCCCTGGATGACGACATGGCCCGCATGACCGTCATTCGCACCGCCGCGCCGCACGGCTTCCGCTGCCAGCGCCTGGCTGCCATCGACATCCATGACGTGGTCCAGCCGCTCCACCGGGATCTCGGCATCCACATCCGCGTCATCGGGGAAGGGCGCCGGCGCCGCCAGCGCGTCCCCACCCACCAGGGCACGGATCATCGGGTGGGTGAGCAGCCCGGGATTGGTCGCGGGGTCGAGGTCCCGCCACATCAGGAACTTCTGGAAGCTGAACAGCCCGAGCGCCAGGCCATCCGCATCCACCGTCCAGCCGCCTTGGCCGGCAATCGCCCCCCGCAGCGCGGTGGCCCAGGCATCGGGGTCATAGGCTTCCGCATCGAAGTCCGGCAGGGCGATGCGGAATTCCCGTGCCAGTTTCTCCCGCAGCGAGAGGTTCTCCGCCACCTCTCCCCCTGCCGCCCGCAGCTTGAAGATGCGGGAGACGCCGGCGCGTTCCAGCGTCACCGGCAGCAGCGCCAGCGGGGCGAGCCGTTCGGTGCCCGGCGTCGCCGGATCGCGCCAGGACAGCGTGCCGATGGCCAGCGAGAGGGTGGCGATGCCGGTTTCTTCCCGCGCCGCGCGCGCATCCGTCATCAGATCGCGCAGGCGGCGGACCAGCTCTTCGGCCGGCATCTGCGCCCGCAGCAGGTCATCAC
The DNA here is from genome assembly GCA_947478535.1 of Acetobacteraceae bacterium. Next base: position 1,987 of record CANJXD010000342.1, on the reverse strand, counting down.
CCTGCGCTTGCGCCCGCGTCTTCGCCGTATCGGCCTGGGCGACGCCGGCGGTCTCCGCCCGCGCCACGCGCCGGCCCTTGCGGGGTGGAGCCTCGGCCGCGTCCTCCGCCACCGCCTCGAAGCCGAAGGCGCGGCCGCCGGTCATCTCGCCAAAGACGAAGCCCGCATCCTCATCCGCCAGGCGGATGACGCCACGCGATCGCCCGGGCTGCGGCAGCGCCAGCAGGCGGTTGCGGGTGGACAGGTCGAGCAGGCCGCGTCGGGCCTCCTCCAGCCTGGCAGCAAGGGCGGCGTCATCCATGGGTCTGAGTTAATGGCCCGGTGCGGCGCCGAGAAGGCGGAGGATGCGGATCTCCTCCAGATCGTGCTCGGACTCGATCGCCACCAGCAATTCCTCCTCCAACGCCGCATCGCGATGGTGATCGAGCAGCGCCCGCCGCCCGGCCCTTAGGGCAGCCAGGCGGATGCGCATCCGCGCCTCCAGCTCCGCCTGCCCACCGCCATTGGCGACCCCGTGGAACACGCGCGCCTTGTCCTCGTATTCCGCCAGCAGGTCCTGGGCCACCGGGCCTTCCAGGATATCCTCCGACCGCTGGCGAATCTCGGCCAGCGTCGCATGGGCCACCAGCCGGCGCAGCGTTGCTTCCTCCGGCGCCATGCCGGTGCTGGCGGGTTCCTCCACCTTCAGGCGGCGGATCACCCATTCCAGCGTCGTGCCCTGCACCACCAGCGTGGCCAGGATGGCGGCGAAGGACAGGAAGATCAGCAGGTCGCGCTCCGGGAAATCGAGCGGCAGGGCCAGCGCCGCGGCCAGCGACACCACGCCCCGCATCCCCGCCCAGGACAGCACCACGATATTGCCGACGGGCGGGGAGGGATCATTCCGCCGCACCGCTGGGATCAGCCGCGCGCCATAGGTCGCGGGAAACACCCAGACGAAGCGCGCGACGATCAGCACGGCGGAGATCACCACGGCCAGCAGCAGCAGTTCCCCGGCCGCGTAGCTGCCCATGCGGTCCAGGATGCCGCGCAGCTGCAGGCCGGTCAGGATGAAGACCAGGCTGGTCAGCACGAACTCGACGAAGCTCCACACCGCCTGCGCCGCCAGCCGGCTTTGCGGAGACAGGGTGCGGTGCTGCAACTGGCCCATCACCAGCCCCGTCGTCACCACCGCCATGACGCCGGACAGGTGAAACACCTCCGCGATGCCGAAGCTGGCGAAGCAGGCGATGAAGCTGGCGGCGATTTCCAGCAGCGTGTCGCGCAGCCGCGCGAAGGCCCAGATGGCCGCCCGCGCCACCGCCCAGCCCACCAGCACACCCCCCGCCGCCACCAGCACGAAGGTGCCGGAGGCCTCCACCACCGAAACACCCCCCGCCGCGCCCACAGAAGCGCCGCTCGCGGCGACGGCGGCGACGGCGAAGCGGTAGAGCACCAGCGCCGTCGCGTCATTCACCAGGCTCTCGCCTTCCAGCACCGTGACGATGCGGCGCGGGATGCGCAGGCGTTGCAGCACCGCCGCCGCCGCCACCGCATCCGGCGGTGCGACGATCGCGCCCAGCGCCACCGCAGCCGCCCAGGGCAGGCCCGGGATCAGCAGCTTCGCCGCGATGGCGATGGCGAAGGCGGTGAACAGCACCGCGCCCACCGCGAGCAGCAGGATCGGCCGGATATTCGCCCGGAAGGCCCGCCAATCCGTTCGCCAGGCGCTGGCCTGCAACAGCGGCGGCAGGAAGAAGGCCAGCGCGATCTGCGGATCGAGCGTGATGGCCGGCAGGCCGGGGATGAAGGCGATGCCCATCCCCCCCAGCACGAGGATCACCGCATAGGGCAGGTTCAGCCGCCGCGCGAGCAGCGCGAAGCCGATGCAGATGGCGATGAGGGCGAGAACCGCCTCGACGATTTCCATGCACCCTCCCTTAGTGTCCGTCTCCGAAGATGTTGAATCCCTTGAGTCTCTTGTGATTCGCTGTGGTCCCAGCCGATT
>CANJXD010000341.1 GCA_947478535.1 Acetobacteraceae bacterium | reverse complement strand
CATCACGGAGTCCGAGGAGGGTGTGATCCTGCGGGCCCGTGTGCCGGTGCCGGGCCGGCCGATGTTCTCCCACCAGGGCTGATACGCGGCATGTCCCCCGACACCCCGCGCCACAAGATCCTGGAGCCAAGAAGCATCGCCGTCATTGGTGCTTCGGACGGCAATCTTGGCGCGCGCGCCATGGAGTACCAGGCGCGCTACGGCTTCCCCGGGAAGGTGTGGCCGGTCAATCCGCGGCGGGAGACGGTCTCCGGCGTGCCCTGCTTCGCCACGCCCTCCCTGCTGCCGGAAGTGCCGGACCTCGCCATCCTTTCCGTCTCCGCCGCCATGGCCTTCGAGGCCGTGAAGGGCTGCATCGAGGCTGGTATCCGCCACGGCGTGCTCTGGGCCGGTGGCTTCGCGGAAGTGGGCGGGGAGGGCATCGCGCGGCAGGACGCGCTGGCGGGGCTGTGCCGGGAAGCGGGGTTCCAGCTCTGCGGGCCGAACACGCTCGGCATCATCAACACGCACCTGCCGATGGCCGCCACCTTCGCGACGCCGCTGCTGCGCGTGCCGCGCCTGATCCCCGGCAATATCTCGATGGTCAGCCAATCCGGCGGCACGGCGATCGGCGCGCATGCGCAGATCGAGGCTGCGGGCTTCGGCTTCCGCTACATGATCAGCTCCGGCAACGAGGCCGTGCTGACCTTCCCCGACTATCTCCGCATGATGGCGGAGGACCCGAAGACCAAGGTCGTCGCCGCCTATCTCGAAGGGGTGCGGGATGGCGATGATTTCCTCGATGCGCTGGAGAAGCTGCGCGCGGCCGGCAAGCCCCTCGTCATCGTCAAGGCCGGCGCGGCGGAAGCGAGCGCCCGCGCGGCCGCGGCGCATACCGGCGCGCTCACCGGGGCGTGGCGGGTGTGGCAGGCGGTGCTGCGCGAACACGGCGCCATCGTTGTCCGCAGCCAGCGGGAACTCGTCGATGTCTGCCTGTTGCTGAGCGGCGCGCCGGCCGGGCCGCGCAAGGCGGGGCAGCGCATTGCGGCCGTGTCCTTCCATTCCGTCGCCGCCAAGCGCATCGCAGCCCTCGCCCGGCGTGATGGGCTTGTGGTGACATCCGTGCTCGCCGATGCCGGCCTCGGCCCGGCGCTCGTGGCCCTGGCGCAAAACCCCGCCATCGATGGGGTGATCGTGGACAAGGGCGATGCCTTCGCCGATGCGGCGGAGAGCGCTGCCCTCCTCGCCTTCCACGGCAGCGGTGCCAAGCCGCTGGCGGTGACGATGGCGGTGGAGGACAGCGCGCGGGCAAAGCTGGCCGCTGCCGGCCTCTATGTCCTGCCGAGCCCTGACCGCGCGACGGAGGCCCTGGCTGCGATCCTGCGGCAGGGGCCGGCCGATGCGCCGGTACTGCGGCCCGCGCCGCTCGGCTTCGACTGGGCGCGCGCTGTCCCCGATGCCACCGATGGCCGCGTGGTGTCGGAACACGAATGCCACCGCATCCTCGCCGCCGCGGGCCTGCCGGTGGCGGCGGGGCGTCTGGTGACCAGCGCGGCGGAAGCGGCGGCTGCCGCACGGGAGGTTGGCTTTCCCGTGGCCATGAAGGGCATTTCCCCCGCCATCACGCATCGCGCGGCGGCTGGGCTCCTGCGGCTCGGCGTTACCTCCGAAGCCGCGGCTGAAGATGGCTGGCGGCAGATGGCGGATCGCGCGGCGGCGCTCGGCGTGGGGCTGGAGGGTGTCTATGTCCAGCGCATGGAGCCCGGCGCGCAGGAGGTGATCGTCGCCGCCTTCCGGGACCCGATGTTCGGCGTGATGGTGACCTGCGGCGCCGGCGGCACGGCGACGGAAGCCCTCGACGATGTCGTCATCGCCCGCGCCCCGGTGGATGAAGCCACCGCCGCCGCCATGATGTCTCGCCTGCGCCTGATGGCCGCGCTCGCGGGGGAGGGGCCGGACCCGGCCTCCCTCGCCGCCTTCGTCGCGCATTTCTCCCGGCTCGCCGCCACCATCCCGTGGCGGCAATTCGAGCTGGAGGTGAACCCCGTCAAATGGCGCGCCGGCCGCACGATCGCGGTCGATGGGCTGCTGGTCATCGGCACCGCATGAGGCGACGCCGCACGCTTCCCTGATCCATCCCGAGGAGGAACCACGATGTCCAAATACGAAACGAAATACGATCCGGCGATGGCGCCGCAGGACCTCAAGCACATTCTGTATGAGAAGAAGGGCCGCGTCGCCTACGTCATCGTCAATCGGCCGGAGGTGAAGAACGCGCTGCACACCTACGCCTATCAGGAACTGCGCGCGTGCTGGCGGGATGTGGGCCTCGACCCCGAGATCTACTGCGCCATCGTGACCGGCACCGGCGATGCGTTCTCCGCCGGTCGCGATGTGAAGTTCCTGGCCGCCCACCAGGCCGAGGGCAAGCGCACGCCGCATGAGGACCCGACCAACCCGAACTACCATTGGGGCGGCGGCGGCCTGCCGAGCGCGGTCAGCCTCGACAAGCCGGTGATCTCCGCGATCAACGGCCTTGCCGTTGGCGTGGGGCTGAGCCTCGCGCTGTCCGGCCAACTGCGCGTGATGGCGGAGGAAGCCTGGATCGGGGATACGCACACGCTGGTCGGCCGGCTCGGCTCGCCGCAGAATCTCTACTTCGGCCTGCCGCGCGCGGTCGCGGCGTATATGACGCTCGCGAATGGGCGCCTCACGGCGCAGGAATGCCTGCAATACGGCATCGTCAACCGCGTGGCCCCGCGCGCGCAGTTGATGGGCGTGGCGGAGGAAATCGCCGAGATGGTGTGTCGTGGTGCGCCACTGCCGACGCAGGCGGCGGTGCGGCTCTATCGCCTGTCCACGGCCTTCCCCGATGCGCTGCTGGACTACCAGCGTCGCCTCGACCGTGAGACGGCGGAAAGCGAGGACGGCGCCGAGGGCCCGCGCGCCTTCCGGGAGAAGCGCAAGCCGAACTGGAAGGGGCGTTGACCCCAACCATTCAGAGCGGGGCTGTGCGGCTGCTGCACAGCTCCGACCTGCATGTGGATGACCCGCCGCTGCACGGCCTGCCGCCGCGCGGCACGCAGGGGATCGAGGCGCTGCGCGTCGTGCTCGCCACGGCGCGCGCGCTGTCCGTCGATATCCTGCTGCTGGCGGGCGATACCTTCGAGAATGCGCGCATCGTGCAGCCCGTGCTGGAGGAAGCCGCGGCGCTGCTCGCGCAGGCCGGGCGGCCTGTGGTGATGCTGCCGGGCAACCACGATGCCATCCATGAACGCTGCCTGTATCGCCGCGCCGGCATCACGGCGCTCCCGCATGTCGCGGTGCTGGGCGTGACGCATGCGGATTGCGTCACCTTCCCGGACCATGGCCTGGAGATCTGGGGCCGCGCGCATCGCGGCTACGATGATTTCGCGCCGCTGGACCGCGTGCGTCCCCGCGCGACGCGCTGGCAGGTGGCGATGGCGCATGGCCACTACGTGCCGGCCGGCGAGGAAGCCCGCCACGCCCACCGCGCCTGGCGATTTACGGACCCGGAGATCGCGGCGCTGGAAGCACACTACCTCGCGCTCGGCCACTGGGACCGGCCGGTCGCGGTGGGCGATGGCACCGTGCCGGCCTTCTACTCCGGCTCGCCCGATCTCGCAGGCACGGCGAACCTCGTGACCCTCGGCGCCGATGGCGCGGTCACGGTCATCCGGCATCCCCTGCATGAGGAAGGACGGCGATGATGTGGGCAACCCGGCGCGCGGCCCTTGCCGCGCCGATCACGGCCATGGCGGGACCAACTCAGGCCCAGGCCACATGGCCACAGCCGGGCCGGCCCATCACGCTCATCGTGCCCTATGCGCCAGGAGGCGGCGTCGATACCTCGGCCCGCATGATCGCGGCCGGGATGGAGAAGGAGTTTCCCGTCCCGGTGCAGGTGCTGAACCGCCCCGGCGCGGGTTCGCAGATCGGCGCGACGGAGCTGGTGCGGGCGCGGCCGGATGGCCATACGCTGCTCTGGGGCGTGTTGCCGACGCTGGCCACGCACTACCTCGATCCCACGCGCGGTGCCCGCTACACGGCGGCGGATTTCCAGCCTGTCGCGCTGCATCACGTCTCGCCCGTCGTCTTCGCCGTGCGGGCCGATAGCCGCTTCCGCACGCTCCGGGAGATGGTGGAGGCGGCGCGCGCCGCTCCGGAATCGGTCAGCATCAGCACCAGCGGCCTGATGGCGACCCCGCATCTCGGCATCCTGATGCTGCAGCAGGAGACGGGCGCGCGCTTCACCAGCGTGCACTTCACCGGTGGCCCGCCTTCCGTCACCGCCCTGGTCGGTGGACATGTCGATGCCGTGGCCGGCGGCACGAGCGACGTCGCCAGCCAATTCGCTTCCGGGGCATTTCGCGTCCTGGGCACGACGGGCGATGGGCCGGAGCCGCTGTTGCCGGGGGTGGCGACGCTGCGCGCGCAGGGCTTCGATGTCGTCGTCGCCTCCGCCGGTGGCATGCTCGCCCCCGCAGGCACGCCGATGCCCGTGGTCGAACAACTCTCGGAGGCGATGCGCCGCATCATGGCGCAGCCCGGCTATGCGGAACGCCTGCGGCAATTCGGGCTGGAGCCGGCGCATCAGGGGCCCGCCGCCTATGCCGCCTATTGGGCGCGCGATGAGGCGCGGATGCGCCCGATCATGGCGGCGGTCGCGGGCGGCTGAATGGCGCTGGGTTCAGCCCTTCGGCGCCGGGCCCACCGACCCGCCGAGCCGCAATTCCGGCAGCAGCGCCACGCGCTTCGGCTTGTCCGGCGCGCCTTCCATGCGGGCCCGCAGCAGGGCCCAGGCGTGGCGGGAGACCTCATCGGCTGGCGCGTGGACGACCGACAGGCTCGGCTGCACCAGCTCCGCCCAGACGGGTTCATCGACCGCGATGAGGGAGACATCCTCCGGGCATCGCAGGCCCATCCCGCGCAGCGCCTTCACCACCCAGGACACGCCCTGGCTGTTACTGGCGAGGATCGCCGTCGGCGCCGCCTCCCCGCGCATCACCGCCTGCACCTGCGCCACCACGCCGGCTTCTCGTTCGACCCTTTGCAGGATGCGGAATTCAACCCCCGGCGCATCCTTCAGGCCAAGCCGGATGCCTTCGATCCTGCGGCGGCTGATCAGCAGCTTCGGATTGGCGGTGATGAACAGGATCCGGCGATGGCCGAGCGCCGCGAGTTCCCCGACCGCGCGCCGCATGGTGACGCGGACATCGACCATCACCTGGTCGAAGCGCCGGTCGTCGATCGGGCGGTCGAGGATCACGGTGGGCACGCCGGATTCCGCCATTCGTTCCAGCGTCTGCTTCGGCTGCCAGCTTGGCAGCAGCAGCAGCCCGCCGATATCGTAGCGCAGCAGGGTCTGCACGCGATGCAACTCCGTCGCGCCGTCCTGCCGGCTGAAGACGTGCATGATCTCGTAGCCATCCTGCGCCGCCAGCGCCTCGAAGGCCTCCGACAGCGCGACGAAATAGCCAAAGGAGGAATGCGGCATGCACAGTCCGATGATGCGGGACCGATGCCGCCGCAGACCCTGCGCCAGGATGTTCGGGACGTAGCCGAGCGCCTTCACCGCGCGCAGCACCGCATCCCGCCGCGTGTCGCTGACGTCGCGGGACCCGTTCAGGACATGAGAGACGGTGCCGGTCGAAACCCCGGCCGCACGCGCCACATCGGTAATCCTGGGGCGACTACGTCGGGGGAGCGGCGCAGCCGCGCCATCGGTATTCTCGGATGCCATGGCAGCAATCTAGCCGACCATTTCGGGCAAGGAAATCACACGGTGAGGGACGGATCAGCATGACACCGGGCGATCTTCGTGTCGTGAGCCGCTTTCGCGCGGTGGTTGGGGAAGCGCCCCTGTGGTGCGAGACGGCGCAGGCACTCTATTGGATCGATGGCCAGCAACGCGCGCTGATCCGCAATCGCCCGGCAGCAGGCACGGAGGAGATGCGGGAACTGCCGTATCGTCCAAGTTGCCTGGCGCCGTTGCCGGATGGGCGACTGCTGGTCGGCTACAAGAAAGGCATCGGGCTCTATGATTTCGATGCCGCGCGCGCCGTGCAATTGCCGCTCACCGGCATCGACTTCGGCGATGTCAGCTTCAATGACGGCCTTTGCGACGCGGCCGGGCGGCTCTGGATCGGCACGCGTCATGCCTATGCGAAGGACCCCGTCGCTGCCTTGTGGCGGATCGGGCCGGGTATGGAGGTCAGCCGCATGCGGGATGGCATCGTGCTGTCCAACGGCATGGGGTTCAGCCCGGATGGCGGCACGCTCTATCACGCGGATTCCCGGCCGGGGCGGATCGATGCCTATGCCTTCGATGCAGCCTCCGGCCGCATCGGCCCGCCGCGTGTGCTGGTGGACTATGCCGGCAAGGGGCGCCGGCCCGATGGGCTGACGGTGGATGCGGAAGGCTTCCTCTGGGTCGCCGAGATCGATGGCTGGCGCATCGCCCGCTACGCCCCTGATGGGCACCT
>CANJXD010000340.1 GCA_947478535.1 Acetobacteraceae bacterium | reverse complement strand
CCCGCTACCGGGGCGGAGCGAGGCCTCGATGCCGAGCGTACCGTCATTGCCGAGCGACTGCGCATCCAGCGCCAGCGTCAGCCCCCAGGGGTCAAGACGCCCGCGCGCCTCCGCCCGCAGCGCGACGGCGGTGCCGAGCACGGCCTCCGCCAGTTCGATCCGGGGCAGGGCGAGCGCATCGAGGCGGATTGCCAGCGGCAGCACCGGCAGGTCCGGGATCAGCGGTCCCGGCGGGGTGGGATCGGTGGCCCTGCTCTCCGGCAGGCGGTGCAGGGCGATGCGGTCGGCGGCGAGCAGGCTGATCCGCGCTTCCCGGCGCAGTAAGGCGCGCGGGTCCCAGGCGAGGCGGGCGCCTTCGACTTCGAGCCAGACGCCACCGGCATCCGCCATGGTCAGCCGCCGGATACCAAGCCGGCCGGGCAGGGGGCCTTCCAGCCCTTCGATGCGGAGGCCTGGCACCTGGGCGGCGACCAGCGCCGCCACTCTCTCCCGCCCCGGCTCGCTATTCGCCCAGAGCAGCGCGCCACCGAGCGCCAGCGCGAGCAGAAGTGGCAGCGCCACCAGCAGGGCGACCAGACGCAGGACCCAGCGCCGCATCTCAGTAGGCCTGCCCGAGGCCGACATAGACGCCGAAGCCGGCATCGCCGCGTTGCTTGTCGAGCGGCACGGCGACATCGAGGCGGAGCGGCCCGATGGCCGTGGCATAACGGATGCCGAGGCCGGCGCCGAGGCGGACATCGCTGAAATTGGGCGCCGGATCTTGCCCGACGGTCCCCGCATCGAGGAAGGCCACCATGCCGATCGGCCCCGAAAGCCGCTGGCGCAGCTCGACCGAGCCCTCGACGAGGGAGGACCCGCCTTCCGCCCGCCGCTGCTGGTCCCGCGGCCCGACCATCTGGTAGCCATAGCCGCGCACGGACCCACCGCCACCGGCATAGAAGCGCTTGTCCAGGGGAACCCTGCTATCCGCGCCGATCAGGCTGCCGATGGTGCCGCGCAGCGCGATCACACTGCCGCCATCGTCCGTCAGGTCCCAATAGGTCCGCAGCGTACCGAGCGCGCGGGTGAAGCCGCCACCCTCCGCCACATCGGCATAGGGAATGACGCTGGCCGAGGCACGAATGCCGCGGCGCGGGTCGAGCGCGGAATCCGTGCTGTCGAACCGCACGCCCATCACCAATCCGGCCAGGCTGAAGGCCTGCATGGCGCCGTCCCGGCCGATTCGCCCGGTCTCGAAGCTCGGCCCGGCCTGCAGCACCCAGCGATCCCCGAAGGGGCGTTCCAGCAGAATGGTGGCGATCACTGCATCCCGGTCATAGGCCTTCAGTCTTTCGCGCAGCGCCGCGGTTTCCATCACCAGGCTGGTCCGCCCATCGATCAGCCCGGGCCGGCGGAAGCTGGCGCCGAGCCGGTAATTCGCATCCTCCGTCCGCCCCGTCGCGCCGAGGCGGGAGGCGGTGGCTTCGAGGCGCAGGCGCTCGGCGTTCCCGAACACGTTGCGGCGTTCGTAGAAGACCTGGCCGGAGGGGCCGTAGTTGGTTTCGTAGGACAGGTTGAACCCGGCCGCGTTGCGCGGTCGGTCCTGCACCGTGAAGGTCACGGGCAGGCGCCCCGCCGCGTCCAGCCGCTGGCCCGCCCGCACCCGCACGCTGTCAAAGGCGCCCAGCGCCAGCAGGTCCCGCCGCGCGCGGTCCTGCACCGCGGGCGCGAAAAGCTGGCCTTCCATCCGCCCGGCGATGCGGCCGATCAGCGCGGGGGCGACGCCGGTTTCCCCGGCGATGACCGGCGCCGCGAAGCGTGCCTGCGGGCCGGGCGAGAGCGACCAGGTGACGTCCATCGCCTGTGCCTCATGGTCCACCACCACGTCCCGCTCCGCCACCGCGGCCAGCGGGTGGCCGAGCCGGCGCAGGCGATCGATCAGCGCCTCCTCCGCATCGAGTACCGGCCCGGCTTCGGCTGGGGCGCCGGCTTCCAGGGTCGGGACGCCATCCAGCGCCGCCACGGCCGCGGCATCGCCAGGCTCGGCTGGGCGGAGCGCGATGCGGCGGAGCGTGTAGCGCGGCCCGGGGGTGACGCGGATCTCGACCGGTACCGGCATGGGTGCCGTGGGTGGCGCCAGGGCCAGGCGCTCCGCCAGGTTGGGTGTGGCGGCGGGATCGCCGTCGATCGCGACGGTCACGGTGCCGGCCCAATAGCCACCGCTGCGCAGCACTTCCTCCAGCAACCGCGGCTCCGCCAGGGCGCGGGCGACCAGCCCCTGAGAATCGACGGGCGCTTCCTCCACCAGGCGGATGAGCCGGGAGGCGGCGCGCAGCGGCGCATCCATGCCGGCTTCCTCCGGCGCGAGCAGCATCGGCGCATAGGGCTGCATGGCCGGCTCCTGCGCCGCCAGGGGGCCAGCGAGGAACAGCGCAGCCAGGAACCGCAGGGGCAGCAGGGCGAGGAGAAGTCTCAATCGTCTCACGTGTTCGCGACGCCGATGGTGGGACCCGAGGGGTAGATCGGATGCAAAGGAATGTTTCGTACGCTTCGGGGATGGAAGCCGCCGCGTCGCGAGGCTACTTCTATTCCATGGACACCGCACTCGCCGAGACGCTGACGGGGTGGCGACGCCACCTTCATGCCAACCCGGGCCTGACCCGGCAGGAAGGTGCGACCGCCGCCTTCGTGGTCGCGCGGCTGCGGGAGATGGGCGTCACCGAAATCACCGACAATTTCGCCGGCCATGGCGTTGTGGCGACGCTGCGGCGCGGGGGTGGTGAGCCGGGCGGCAATCGCAGCGTCGGACTGCGCGGCGATATGGACGCGCTGCCGATCCAGGAAATGAACGAGGCGCTGCCCTATAAAAGCACCATCCCCGGCGTGATGCATGCCTGCGGGCATGATGGGCACACCACCGCCCTGCTCGGCGCGGCGAAGCTGCTGCTGGACGACAAGGCCTGGACCGGGACGGTGCATTTGGTGTTCCAGCCCGCGGAGGAAGGCGGCGGCGGCGCCATCGGCATGGTGCAGGAAGGGCTGTTCCGCCGCTTCCCGATGGATCGCATCTTCGGCTGGCACAATTGGCCGGGCCTGCCCGTGGGTACGATCGCGGTGCATGAACGCGCCGTGATGGCCGCCGGTGCGCGCTTCGACATCACATTCGACGGCCATGCCAGCCACGCCGCGCTGCCGCATCTGTCCAGGGACCCGATGCTGGCGGCGGGGCACTGCATTGTCGCCCTGCAATCCATCGTCGCCCGCAACGTCGATCCGCTGGCTGGCGGCGTGGTGAGCGTGACCATCGTGGAGGGTGGGTCCGCCCAGAACCAGATCCCGGCCCGCGTCGTGCTGCGGGGCACCGCGCGCTGGCTGGCCGACAGCGCCGGCACCGCCATCAAGGATGGGCTGCACCGCGTGGCGCATGGCATCGGCGCGACCTGCGCCGTGGATGTCGCCGTCGGCTGGCGGCAGGGCGTGGAAGTGACCGCGAATCACCCGGCGGAACGCGAATTGGCGGCCGCCGCCGCCGCCAGCGTGGCGCCGCTGCGCCGGGACCTGCCGCCGGCGATGACAGGGGAGGATTTCTCCTGGTTCCTGAAGGAAGCCCCCGGCGCCTTCGTCTGGATCGGCAATGGCCCGGGCGACGGCGGGTGCGAGCTGCACAACCCGCGCTACGACTTCAACGACGCGGTGCTTCCCGTGGCCAGCAGTTTCCTGGCCGAGGTCGCGAAGCGGGCGTTGGCGGGGGGCTAGCCCGCGAAAAGCCGGGCCGGCAGGGACAGCAGAAGGTCCCGGTTGGCCTCGATATGCAGGCGCATCGCGGCCTCCGCCGCGGTGGCGTCCCGCGCCAGGATCGCGTCCACGATCTGACGGTGTTCCTGCATCACCCGCCGCCAGAAGGCCCGGTCCTCATCGAGGGATCGGCGGATTTCGACCATCACGGCCGGCAGCCGCAACTGGCGGACCATTGGGCCGAGTTCCGCATTCCCGGACACATCGGCGATTGTCTCATGGATCAGATAGCTACCGCGCCGGGCGAAGGCGGCCTCCGGCAGCGCGCCATCCTCCAGCGGCCTGGCGACGGCGAGAAGCCGGGCGCGGTGGTCCGCCTCATCCAGCCGCTGCGCCGCGAGGAAGGCAGCCAGGCCCTCGACCCGTGCGCGGATTTCGAAGCGGTCCGCCACTTCCTTTCGCGTCAGGCGGCGGACCACGGCGCCGCGGTTGGGAATGATCTCCACCAGCCCCGCCGCGGCCAGGCGGTTCAGCGCCTCCCGCAGCGTGCCGCGGCTGACGCCGAGGTCGCGCACCATGTCGGCCTCGACCAGCCGCTGCCCCAGCGCCAGGCGACCTGAGCGGATCGCGGCGGCGGTATCCTCCACCACATAATCCACGGTGGCGCCTCGGCGCGGGGTCGTTGCGACAGGGATGCTCATGCGTCCGGCATTATTGTTTGACAATCTTGCCTAGCAGCGCTTGACGCCCCTTCGCAAGCCCGGGACCATGACGTTGCCGAAGGGTCCGCCCGGCGGCGAGGGAACGCGTACCAGGAACAGACCCGATGATGGTCACCACCGCCCCGCAGGCCGCCCACCGCGCGGGGGAGCCCGCATGAGCGCGGCCGAGACCCGGCTCCGCATCGTCGATTGTGACGTGCATCCGCTGCTGAAGGGCGGGCTGCCGGACCTGTTCCCTTACCTTGACGAGTCCTGGCGCCAGCGGCTGGTCCGCAAGCGTGCGGCGGGGGCGATGGGGAACCTGACGTTCCGCTACCTCCACCCCAATGGATCGACGGTGCGGGAGGATGCGCGTACCCCCCAGGGCAGCATCGGCGGCACGGACCCGCACCACACCATCGCCCACTACCTCGACCCCAATGGCATCGACATCGCGCTGTTGACGACGCTGCAGGCCGGATCCCTCGCTGCCGTGCAGGCCAGCGTGGATGAGAGCATCGTCCTGACCACCGCGTTCAACGACTTCTACGCCGATACCTGGCTGCGCGCCGACAGCCGATTCCGCCTCGCCATGACCGTACCGTCCCAGGACGTGACCGCGGCGGTGGCAGAGATCCGGCGCTTCGGGCGGCATCCGCAGGTGGCCGCCGTTTTCATTCCGCCCATCAACATCCTGCTCGGCAACCGGCATTGGTGGCCGGTCTATGAGGCGGCGCAGGATCTCGGCCTGCCTATCCTGGTCCATGTCACCGGCACCGACAGCATCTATCACGGCGCCCCCACGACGCCGGGCGGCATCCCGGATACCTATGTCGAACGCTACGTCACGCTGTCCCTCGCCGCGGAGGCGAACGTCAACAGCCTGGTCTTCAGTGGTGTCTTCGAACGCTTCCCGAAGCTGAAGGTCATCTTCGTCGAATACGGCTTCCTCTGGGCCATGCCGCTGCTCTGGCGGATGGAGCGGACCTGGCGGTCGCTGCGGCATGAGACGCCGTGGGTGAAGCGGTCCCCCATCGACTATGTGCATGACCACATCCGCTTCTCCACCCAGCCGCTTGATGAGCCGGATGACCCGCGCGACCTCGACCGGCTGGTCGCGATGCTGGGCTACGACCTGCTCTGCTTCAGCTCGGACTACCCGCACTGGGACAACGACATGCCCGGTCAGTCCCTGCGTTCCCTGCCGCCCGAGGCGCGCCGCCGCATCTTCGCGGAGAACGCCGACGCGACGCTGCGGTTGGATTGAGGAGGCACGGATGTCGGACACCAGGGCGCGGCCCAAGCAGAAGCTGCCTGTCGGCGCGGTGGCGGATTTCCCCGTGGGCGCCTTCCGCCTCATCACGGTGGGGGAGCGCGAGATCGGCGTCATCCGCCTGCCGAACGGCGAGATCCACGCCATGCGCAACCGCTGCCCGCACAAGGCGGCGCCGATCTGCCGGGGCCTCGTCGGCGGCACCGCGCTGCCCTCCGCGCCTGGTCAGTTGATCTATGGCCGGGACGGGGAGGTCGTCGCCTGCCCCTGGCATGGCTTCGAGTACGACATCCGCTCCGGCGAGGAGCTCTACCAGGCCAAGCCCACCCGGCTTCGGAAATACCCCGTCGATATCGAGGACGGGCAGGTCGTGCTGACGGTGTGATTCGCCAGCGCGCAACGCGGCAAGGAGGAACGACCATGACGGAGAAGAGGGCGGCCATCGCCGTATCCACGATCCCACGCCGCCTGCTGCTGGCCGGCGGCGGCGCGCTGCTCGCCGCGCCCGCTTCCCGGCGTGCCCTGGCGCAGGCCTGGCCGGTGCGTCCGGTTCGGGTCATCGTGCCCTACGCGGCTGGCGGCGGCACGGACATCTTCTCACGCCATTTGTCGGAGGCCCTGGCCGGCGAACTCGGCCAACCCTTCGTGGTGGAAAACCGCACCGGGGCGAATGGCGTCATCGGGTCCGAGGCCGTGGCCCGGGCAAACCCCGATGGGCACACGCTGCTGGTCGCGGCGACGACGCATGTGCTGAACAAATACGTGATGCGCGGCGTGCCCTTCGATCCGCTGCGAGACTT
>CANJXD010000339.1 GCA_947478535.1 Acetobacteraceae bacterium | reverse complement strand
GGCCCCTGGCACGGCGGTGCCGCCACCGCGCGTCGCCACGGCGGCCACCAGGTCTGGCACCCCGGCGAAGGCGGCCTCTCGATCCAGGCGCGCGATGGGGTGGAGACGCTGCAACTCGAGGATACGGACCTGACGCTGGCGGACATCGCAGCAGCCATCAGCGCCGACCCCACAGGGCAGGAACCGCGCCTGGTGCCGGGGGAGATCCTCGTGGCCGGTGTCATCGGCCGCCTCGTCCTCGGGCGGGAAGTCATCCGGTTCCGCGGCGTGCAGCGCATCGTCATCGGCGGCTACAGCGCCTATCGCCGCTGAGCCTCCACAAGCCGCGCGGCATGGCGGGGTGCGACGATGACGATGGCGTGCTGGCGGAAACGGCGGGCCATCACGCGCAGCGCGCGCGGATCGCCCGCCACCAGCAAGTGATGCTCCGCCCAGCACCGCCCGCGCCCGAAGCCCTCGCCCAGCACGCGGCCTCGGGCGAGCGCGCGCAGCCGGTCCTGCATCCGGTCATTCACGCCGCAGGGCATCCGGCGGCTGAACGGGTTCCATGCCGTAACGAACCCCGCCACCCGCGCCCCGCGCGCGGCCAGCAGCGCATCCAGCGCCGCGCCGCGCCGGCCGATGCGGGCAATCGCGCCCTCGGCTTCATAGGTCGTGGTGCGGAACGCACGGCGCAAACTCGGCGTCATGTCAGGTGCAGCAGCAGCCCCTTGAGGTAGGCGCTCTCGGGCAGGGCAGGATGCACGGGGTGGTCGGGGCCGGCGCCAACGCTGGCGAGGATGCGGCTTTCGCGGCGCGCCTTGTGCACGCCCCAGGCGATCGCCTCCGCGAAATCCGGTGGCGCGACGTGGTGGGAGCAGGAGGCGATGAACAGGATGCCATCGGGGGCGACCAGCCCCGCCGCCAGCCGCGCCAGCTTGGCGTAACCGCGCAGCGCCGCCGGCTGGTCCTTCCGCGTCTTGGCGAAGGCAGGGGGATCGGCGACGACGACCTCGAACTGCCTTCCGCTGGCCGTCATCCGTTCCAGGTGGTCCAGCGCTTCCGCCTTCAGGGGCGTCACGCGGTCCGCGAACCCGGCCAGGCGCGCGGCCTGCATCGCATGGTCCAGCGCATGCTCGCTGCGGTCGAGCAGCGTCACCTCCCGCGCCCCGGCCGCGGCGGCGGCGAGGCCGAAGCCGCCGGTATGGCAGAAGGCATCGAGCATGCTGCGCCCAGGGGCGAGGCGGGCCACCAGGGCGCGGTTGGCGCGCTGGTCGAAGAACCAGCCGGTCTTCTGCCCACCGAGCAGATCGACAGGGAATCGCAGGCCGGATTCCTCGACGGTCGCCGTGCCGTCATCGCCGTGCAGCAGCGTCACCGCCTCGCCCAGCCCCTCCAGCTTGCGGATCGGGCTGTCATTGCGGGCGACGATGACGCGTGGGGCGAACAGGGCGCGGAGTGCGGCGACGATGTGCGGTGTGGCCGCCTCCATCCCCGCGGTGTTGGCCTGCATCGCCACGGCATCGCCGTAGCGGTCGATGATGAGGCCGGGCAGACCATCGGCCTCGGCATGGACGAGGCGGTAGAAGGGCGCGTCGAACAGGCGCTCACGCAAAGCGAGGCAGGCGCCGATGCGGGCCTGATACCACGCCGCGTCGCAGGCGGCCTCGGGGTTGGCATCGATGCGCCGCGCGGCGATCAGGCTGTGCGGGTTGAACTGCCAGGCGCCGTGCCGGACACCGTCATCCCCCTCCAGCCGCACGACGCAGCCCGGCGGCAAAGCGCGCTGGGTGGCGGTCATGACGATCTCGTTGGAGAAGGCCCAGGGGTGGCCTGCCTTGACGCGGCGGTCTCCACCAGGGGCGAGGCGGATCAGGGGTCGGTCGCTCATGCCGCCCCTATGCCTCGCCTAGCCCCGCACCGCCAGCACCACGCCGGAGACGGTCAGGCCGAGTGCCGCCATTTCGCGCAGCCCCAGCGGCTCGCCCAGGAAAAAGGCCGCTGAGGCAACGCCCACCACCGGCGTCAGCAAGGTGCCCGCTGCGGCCGCCGCCGCCGGCAGGCGCCGCAACGCGCCGAACCAGGCGAGGTAGCAAAGGCCGAGCGGCCCGACGCCGCCATAGAGCACCAGCAGCCAGCCCTGCGTGGTCATCGCCGGGAAGTCCGGGCTTTCCACCAGCAGGGCGCCGGCCAGCAAAGGCAGCGCGCCGAGGCCCATTTGCCAGATCACCGCCGATGCCGGCGGCAGGCCAAGCGGCCAGCGCTTGGTGAGGATGGAGCCGAGCGCGAACAGGATGGCCCCGCCCAGCGCCACCGCCACCCCCGGCAGCTTCGCCAGGCCGACATCGACGCCCTTGCCCAGCACCAGCACGGCCAGCCCGGCAAGGCCGAGGCCCAGCGCCGCCAGCCGCTTCGCCGTGGGTGGCTCCCCCAGCACCAGCCAGGCGAGGACCGCCGTCCAGACCGGCATGGTGTAGCAGACGATCGTCGCCTCCCCCGCCGTCAGCCAGACCAGGGAGAAGGAGGCGAGACCCATCCAGGCCGTGACATTGAGCAGCGAGGCGACGATCAGTCGCGGCCACAAGCCACGGGGAATGCCGAGGTTTTCGCGCCGCGCCAAGGCGATGCCGCCGAGCAGGGCGATACCGACCAGCGCGCAGACCACGCGCATGGAAAACGGCGGCAATTCCGCCAGCAGCAGCTTCATGGCGGGCCAGTTGAAGCCCCAGCCCATCACGGTGACGAGCAGCAGCGCCAGCCCGCGCGGGTCCGGGCCGTGGCGCGCGCTCAATCCAGAAAGTCCGGCTCGTCCTTCGTCAGGATGCGCTTGATGCTCTCCAGGTGCAGGTGGGCGCTCTCGCGGTCACCCTCCCGCATCTGGAGGTAGGTCTTGCGGGCGAGTTCGGGCGTCACCGGCTTCAGCTTGCGGCCGGTGGACAGCGCCAGGCGCTGCGCCTCCGCCGCGCGTTCGAGGTAGTAGAGGTCATCCCAGGCCTCCGCGATGGAGGGGCCGACGACCATGACGCCGTGGTTCTTCATGAAGACGATGTCGGCATCGCCGATCGAGCCGGCGATGCGATCCCCCTCATCGGTATCCAGGGCGAGGCCGTTGTAGTCCTCATCCACCACGGTGCGGCCGTAGAACTTCAGCGAGGACTGCCCGGCCCAGAGCAGCGGCGGGCCTTCCGTCATCGCCAGCGCCGTCGCGTTCGGCATGTGGGTGTGGAAGGCGGCGCGGGCGCGCGGCAGGTTCTTGTGGATGCGGGCGTGGATGAAGAAGGCGGTGGATTCCGGCACGCCGTCGCCGGCGATGACATTGCCGTCGAAATCGCAGACCAGCAGGCGGGACGCCGTCATCTCGCTGAACGCCCAGCCATAGGGATTGACCAGGAAAAGGTCCTCCCGCCCCGGCACGACGAAGGAGAAGTGGTTGCAGATGCCTTCATGCATGCCGAGCCGCGCCGCCATGCGGAAGCAGGCGGCGAGGTTGACGCGCGCCTGGCGCACGGCATCGGCATCGAGTGCCGAGTTGCGGAGGATGGCGGGCGCGGAAGCTCCGCCAAGCGCGTGGGCCATGGCCATATCCCTAAAGCGTTGCCGGCCCATGCATCGCAAGCCGGGGGCGATCCGGCAAGCCGGGGGAAGCTGGCCATCGCAGCGACGGCGCGGCATATCGCGGCGGTGAAGCGACGAGGGCGGCATGAGCGGCAGCGACGAGGCAGCATGAGCGGCAGCAACAAGCGCATCGACGGCGTCAGGCTGTGGGACAGTCTGATGGCCATGGCCCGGCACGGCGCGACGGCGAAGGGCGGTGTCCGCCGGCTGACATTGACCAGCATCGACAAGGCGGCGCGGGAGGATTTCCGCGCCCAATGTGAAGCGCTTGGCCTCACCGTGCGCGTCGATGCCATCGGCAACATGTTCGCCCGCCGCGAGGGCCGCGACCCCACGCGCCTGCCGGTGCTGTTCGGCAGCCACCTCGATAGCCAGCCCTCCGGCGGCAAGTATGACGGGGCGCTCGGCGTGGTGGCGGGGCTGGAGGTGATGCGGACGCTGACCGACCTCGGCCTGACCACCGAAGCGCCGCTCGAACTCGTGAACTGGACGGATGAGGAAGGCAGCCGCTTCGGGCTGAGCCTGATGGGCAGCGGCACCTGGGCCGGCACCTACCCCCTCTCCCGCGCCTATGGGCTGCGGGACCAGGACGGGATCAGCGTGGAACAGGCGCTGGACGACATCGGCTATCGCGGCCCCGAACCGGCAGCCGCCTTCCCGGCCGATGCCTATTTCGAGTTGCACATCGAGCAGGGCCCGATCCTGGAACGCGCCGGCGACCGCATCGGCATCGTCACCGGCGCGCAGGCGCAGGTCTGGTGGGATGCGCGGATCACGGGGCAGGACGCCCATGCCGGCACCACGCCCCCCTATGCCCGGCGGGATGCGCTGGTGGCGGCGGCGCGGGTGATTGAACTGGTGGACCGCCGGATGCGCGAACGCGGCGATGACGGCCGCGGCACGGTCGGTTTTCTCAAGTCGGAGCCGAACAGCCGCAACGTCATCCCTGGCGAGGTCTCCTTCAGCATCGAGTTCCGCGACCCCGACACCACCCGCGTGATGCATCTGGCCGAGACCTTCCCGGCGGAGGCCAAGGCGCTGGTGGCGGAGACCGGCTGCGCGCTGGAACTGACGGAAGTGCTGCGCTACGCCGCCCAGCCCTTCGACGCGGAGTGCGTGGCGCTGGTCGAACAGGCGACGGCGCGGCTGGGGCTGAAGGCCCAGCGCATCGTCTCCGGCGCCGGGCATGATGCCGTCTACGTCTCCCGCCTCATCCCCACGGCGATGATCTTCACTCCCTGCAAGGACGGCCTCAGCCACAACGAGGCCGAGAGCATCGAGCCGGAGGAGGCGGAGGCCGGCTGCCAGGTGCTGTTCGAGGCGGTGGTGGCGCGGGCGAACCGGGTGGTGTGAGAGGGGGACCGCCTCCTCAGTCGAACAGCCCGGCCACGATATACGCGACAGTGGCCGCCGCGCCGCCGATGGCGAAGGTCTGCAGGGCGCCGCGGAGCGGTGGCAGGCCGGTGGCACGGGCCTTGAGCCAGCCGAAGCCGAACAGCGCGACGCCGGTCAGGGTGGAGGACACCACCAGCGCCGGCAGCGTCGTCGGGAAGATCATGTAGGGCGCCAGCGGGATCATGCCGCCGACGACATAGGCGCCGCCGATGGTGATGGCGGATTTCGCCGCCCGATTCGGATCGGGCTCGCTGAGGTCCAGCTCGAACCGCATCATGAAGTCCACCCACTTCCGGCGGTCATGCGCGATCTGGTCTACCGCTTGGCGCAGTACATCCCCGCGCACGCCGTAGCGGTGCAGGATGGCCGCGACCTCCCACTTCTCGCGGTCGGGGTAGGTGCGGCTTTCCTCCTCCTCCCGCGCTCGCTCGGCCACGTAGTGGTCCGCATCGGTGCGGGCGGCGAGGTAGCCGCCGAGCCCCATGGCGACGCAGCCGGCGGCGATCTCCGCCAGCCCGGCCGTCACGATCAGCGGGTTGGCGGCGACCGCGCCGGACAGGGCGGCGGCCAGGGCGAAGGGCACGGTCAGGCCATCGGCTGTGCCGATGACGAGGTCGCGCACCGTCTCGTTCTGTGTGAAGTGCCGTTCCTCGTGCGGCGGCCCCGGTGGCATGGGCGGCAGGCCGTCGCGGGAGGGCTCCGGAAGCGATGCGTCTTGCATGCGCGCAGCCTACAGCCCCGCGCGGCATCATACCACCGCCACCTAATCCCTTCCGCACTGACCTTCTGGCAGGTAGGTAAGGGCGCGCGGCCTTTCCCGCGGCGCGGTGAGAAAGAAGGTCGAGCATGGCAGGACACGGGCCACAGCCGCTTTGGCGGTCACTCCTCGCACCGGTCCTCGGCCTCATCGCCTGGGTCGCCATCGGCAAGATGGAAGGTGCTGTCGTCGGCGTCGTTCTGGCGGCATTGCTGCTCACCAACGTCATCGCCGCCGTCCATCAGGCGGAGGTGGTGGCGCATCGTCTGGGCGAGCCCTTCGGCACCCTGGTGCTGACCATGGCGGTGACGGTGATCGAGGCCTCGATGATCGTGTCCATGATGCTGAGCGGGGAGCCGAACCCCGATCTCGCGCGCGACTCGGTGCATGCGGTGGTGGTGCTGGTGCTGCATGGGCTGGCGGGGCTTTCCATCCTGCTCGCGGCCTGGAAGCACGGGGAGCCGGAATTCCGCACCGAAGGCGCCAATGCCTTCCTGACCGTGCTGCTGCCGATGGCCGCCCTGGTGCTGGTGCTGCCGAACTATGTCGATTCGGCACCGGGGCCGTTCTTCAGCCTCCGCCAGATGGGTTTCGTCGGCCTGACCTGCCTCGCCCTCTATGCCGCCTTCCTGTTCGTGCAGACCGTGCGGCACCGGGATTTCTTCATGCCGGCGGGACTGCTGGTCGATGCATCCGCCGCCGACCGGCCCTCTGCGCGGCAGGCCTGGGTCGCCTTCGCGGTGCTCGTCGTCTCCCTG